>JBEAVZ010000463.1:0-2624 GCA_041160645.1 Acidobacteriota bacterium | reverse complement strand
TTCGGATGGCGCACCGCGTCAAGCGCCATCGCCTCATTCTGGAAGTTCTCGATCAGCGTCCGCTCGAGATCCGCGTCCGGCGTTCCCCGCAGACTCGGATTGAGCGCCTTGATGACCACCGGCATTCCGCCTGACTGGCGATCACGCGCGACGTAGATCTCGGCATAGCTCCCATGGCTGAGACGCTCCGTGATCTCGTAACGGTTATCGACCAGACTCTGTTCCAGTTTCAGCTCGCGCATCATTAAAAAGAGGAAGCCTGTTCAAACGATTCGGCAATTTGCCCCTGAGCACAACCGCTGCCGCACTCAACCAACCGGGTTGCGCCCGCCAGCCGGCACGTTCGCCGGACTCGGCGATGGTTCCGGGGCAACCGGCGAGGGGGTCGCCTGAACACCCCGCGGCAGCCGCGGTCCGACCATCTCCTGCAGAATATCGGCGGCATTCCGGGTCTGCCCCATCCGGCAGTAGGTGAGCGCCAGCCGCACGCGAATATTCGGAAGCGTCGGATCGTTCTTCAAAGCCGCCTGCAGGTGCCTTCGTGACTCATCAAAGAGCCCCTCCTCGTACTCGATTATCCCGAGGAAGAGGAAGGCTTCCGCATGATTTGGCGTCGTCTGGAGAACCGACTCCAGCCGCTGCTTCGCCTCCGCCGACTTACCATTCAAATGGAGCGCATAGGCCGCGTTGACCTCCGGATCCCGCGGCGGATGGTCGACCCCTTTGGCATCATAGATTGTCTGCGCGCCAAAGAGCTCATTGAACTTCTCGACGAGGGGTGGCCCAACCAGCCATCCAAAGATCGTTCCAATCGCGATCCCCGCCACCAGCAGGCTCCAGCGCAGTCCAGCCGTCCAGGCCTTCCGGCCTTCCGCTCCCGCGGGCGCCTCTTCCTCCTCGAGCGGCTCCTCCTCGACCTCGTCGAACCCACCATCTTCGGGCGGCTCGACCAGCTCTTCCGCATCCTCCGCCGGCGGGCCGGCCCAGCGCTCATAGGTCAGATCCGACTTTCCTGGCTCCGGCCCCGCGACCTGCAACTCGAAGCGGGAGACCTCGTCCGGCACCCGCCGGTCGTCCCAGTCATGATCGTCCGGCGCCGGGCTGCCTTCCGGATCAAAGTCATCTCCCGGCTGCTCCGCCGGTAACGATCCCGCCAGCCCTCCCGTCATCCCCGTTCCGCGCACCCCGGAGACCGACAACGCCGGGGCCGTCTGACTCTCGGCGTAACTTCGCCGCCCAAAATCGACGATGACTGCCGTCAGGTTATCCTCGGCCCCGGCGTCATAACACCGCTCGCGAATCATCTGGCAGACTGTCTGCGGATGGTGGCCACTCTGCAAAAGCGCCTCCAACTGCTCATCGGCAATATGCCTCGTCACCCCGTCCGTGCAGAGAAGCAGGGTGGTCAGCTCGTCCAGCTCGATCTCGATCAGATCCGGCTCAACCTCTGAATCGGCGCCAAGCGCCCGGTTGATCACATTTCGCTTCGGATGGTTGGCCGCCAACTCCGCGGTGATTCGCCCGGCCCGCAGCGCCTCGTGTATCTCGCTGTGGTCCTCGGTCAGCCGGACCAGCCCCTGCTGATCAACCCGGTAGACCCGACTATCGCCGACATGGGCGATCGTCGCCACCTGGTCATTGATCGCCACCACCGCCACCGTCGTCGCCATCCCCTCCAACTCGAGCTGCGACTGCGAATCTTCATAGATCTTCTGGTTGCACAGATCGATCGTGCTCAACAGCACCGCCCGGTGATCATCGATAAACTGCGGCTGATTGAAGACCCGCCGAAAGACGTCAACGACGGTCCGACTCGCCGTCTCCCCGCCGCGCCGCCCGCCTACCCCGTCGGCGACCAGGTAGAGACCCCGTTCCGGCAGGACCAGCAGGTTGTCTTCATTTCTTGTCCGGCGTGGATTCAATCCACGATCGGTCACATATCCAAAGGTCACTCTCATACTTCTTTAATCGTCCGGTTACGGTGCGAGATCGCCATCAATATCCCGAGCATCGTGAAGGTCGTCAGCCGCGCCCAGCCGCCATGACTGACAAATGGCAGTGTGATCCCGGTCATCGGCAACATCTTTATCACCCCGCCAATATTGACTATCGCCTGAAAGCCAAGAAAAGCGGTAATCCCCGCCGCCAGCAACTTCGTGAACATGTCCGGAGCCTCGATCGCCGTCCGCGTTCCGGCCATGACCAGCAAAAGCAAGCCGAGCAGAACTACTATTCCGCCCAGCACGCCCATCTCTTCGGTCAACGCCGCAAAGATGAAATCTGAATCGGCAATCGGCACGCTCTCCGGGTAACCCCGCCCCAAACCTTTTCCAACCAACCGCCCACCGCTGATCCCGAAGAGCGCCTGCAACGGTTGATATGCAAAGGATTTATACCACAAATCCCTATTTTTGCCCTGCTCACTGTTCGGATCATCGCTCTGATTTTGTTTTAAATAATCCTCTATCGTGATCCTTTTTTGGTTATTTTCAGGATCAGGGATCGTACTCTTTCGCCACCACCAGTCTTTCTGGAGGTCGGGAGGCTCACTTCCCTTCAACCAGAGATGGAACCTCTGATGAATGCGAATCGGGATGCCCTGACTGACCAATTCACTCATCCGC
>JBEAVZ010000403.1:0-3581 GCA_041160645.1 Acidobacteriota bacterium | reverse complement strand
CTATGACCCGGACTATCCGATCAAAGGTGCGCAGTCGTTCTTCTCGGGCGGTGCCGGACTCTGCAGCACGGCGCGCGACTATGCGACATTCCTGCAGATGTACCTGAATGGTGGCGAGCTGAATGGCGTCCGCATCCTCAGCCGGACGACGATCCGGACCATCATGCAGCCGCAGATTCCGAAAGAGATCTGGTCGAATGAGAACGCGCAGTACGGGCTGGCCTTTGGGCTGGTAACGGAGAAGGGCGTCGCACTTGGCGGCCAGGGGAGCGTCGGCACCTTCGACTGGGGTGGTTACTTCAACACCCAGTTCTTTGCCGATCCGGTCGAGGGCACGATTGGGGTACTGATGAAGCAGACCCGCGAGGGAAGTGGCGACGAGACCGGCTGGCGCTTCCGGCTGCTGGTCGGGCAGACGATCGACGAGTAAGACGCCAGTCTCCGGCTGCCGCGTCGCGCCTTTTCCTGACCTTTCGATCTTGCGGCCAGACTCCTCTTCTGGCCGCAAGATCGCCGACCCATTTTTCAACCCAACCAGCTTGCCGACTTTCCAACGACCAGAATCTAACTTAATATTTGTTATTATATGCGTCCGCATTCTGCAAAATAGATTAAGAGGAAACGCATGCGTCTATTTGATACCGGACGATGGCTCCCGTTCTCATTACTTCTCATCATTTCAATTTCATCGACCTGCTTCGGTCAGAATCCCGTCAAAGCCAACCTGGCCAGGACGATTGCAGGGACCGTCCGTGATGCTGCCGGTTCAGCAATCGGACAGGTCTCGATCAGCCTGCTCAATGCGCGTCAGGCGGTATTGCAGACGGCGCAGACTGATCGCCAGGGAGAGTTCGTGTTTAGTGGCGTGGCGCCAGGCACCTATGAGTTGCTGGTGAGTGGTGGACGCGGTTTTGCACAGAAACGGGTTCCGGTGACGGTTACGGCGGCTGGCCCCATTCCCGTCCAGATCATCCTTGGTCCGGCCGGTTTGACGGCCGAGGTGACGGTGACGGCGGAGATCGGGACGGTCCAGGCGCTCGATCAGACGTCACAGCAGGTCAACGTGATCGAGGAGGATGAGCTAAACCGGCGGGCCAAGGCGGTTACCGCGCAGATTGCCCAGGATGAGCCGGGGCTTCAGCTGCAGCGGACGAGCCCAACCATTGGCGCGATCTTCGTGCGTGGTCTGACCGGAGCCAAGGTGGTTAGTTACATCGATGGAATCCGCTTTTCGAATGCCGCGGCGCGGGGAGGAATCAACAGTTTCTTCAATCTGAATGATGTCTCGAACCTGCGGGCCGTCGAGGTGATTCGCGGCCCGAACAGCGCCCAGTATGGGAGCGACAGCATCGGCGGCAGTCTCCAGCTCATCTCGCGCGTCCCACTCTTCACGGGTGGCGGACGCGAGGTGCATGGACAGTTCGGTCAGCACTACAACTCCGCCGATCACAGCTTTGGGGGGCACGCGCTGACGACACTGGGGACCCCGCGGCTCGCATTGCTGGTCAGCGCCGCGGGCCATCGCAGCAACACGGTGCGTCCGGGGGGCGGATTTGAATCACACTCGGCAGTCAACCGCTTTCTCGGGATCCGGTCAGACCTTCTTTTCGGTGAACGCTCAACCGATACCGCCTTCACGCAGTATGGAGGGCTGGTCAAGCTGAGCTACCGGCTGACAGATCTTGACCAGGTGACGTTCCATTACCAGCGCGGGCAGATCGACGGCGGGAAGAGGTTTGATCAGACGATCGGTGGCGATGGGAACCTGGTCGCCGACCTGCGAAACTTCATGCTCGACTTCTTCTATGGACGTTATGAACGATTCCGGGCCGGCTGGTTCGATACCCTCTCCGCGTCATACTCCCACAATGCCCAGCGAGAGGAGCGCGTCAATCAGGGCGGCAATGGCAATCCGCTCGGAACGATCACCTACCAGCCCGAGCGCACCGTGGTCAACGGACTCCAGGTGCAGGGCGCAAAACAGTGGACACGCGGCTCCCTGGTCCTCGGTGGAGACTACTATGGCGACCGAATCAAGGCGCCATCGCACTCGCTCGATCCCGCGGCCGGCATCTTCACCCCGGCGCGACCTCGCGTCCCGAATCGGGCCAGATTCGACAGTCTGGGCATCTACGCCCAAAATATTGTCAACGCCATTCCGGAAAGGCTGCGACTGATTGGCGCACTGCGCTATGGGCATTCATCGTATCGATCGACCGCGGCGGCGAGTCCGCTCGTCAATGGCCGGCGACTCTGGCCGGACGATCGACTGAAGGCCGGGGCCGTCACTCCGCGGCTCGGGGCGGTCCTGACTTTGGCGGAGAATATCAATATCTCGGCCCAGGTCAGTCGTGGTTTTCGTGTTCCAAGCATCACCGACCTCGGCACACTGGGACTAACGGGAAATGGCTACGAAGCGAACGCGGTCGACCTTGCCGGTCAAGGCGCGACGCTCGGCGCCACTGGTGGAAGCGACGCCGTCTCGACAGGGATACCCGTCGCCCAACTCCGTCCGGAGACGAGCTGGAGCTATGAGGCCGGACTCCACCTCCACCGCGAAGTGATCGATCTCGATATCAATGGCTTCGTCAATGAGATTCGCGGAAATATCGTTCTCCAGACGTTGATCCTGCCCGCGGGAGCAGTCGGTCGACAGCTTGGCGAGCAACGTATCACCGCCCAGAACAGCAATGGCGCGGTCTTCGTCGCCGCTTCAACCAATCCGGTTCTCATCCGCGCCAATTATGGCGATTCACGGACGGTTGGGATTGAGCAGAAGTTCGATCTGCGCCTCTCGGCAAGCTGGACACTCGGCCAGAACTTTACCTGGCTCCGCTCGGCCAACACCCGGACCGGTCTGCCGCCGACGATCGAAGGCGGTACGCCGGCCCCGCAGGGAAATCTGCGGTTGCGCTACGCGCCGGGGTCGGGACGTTTCTGGATCGAACCATATCTCTACGGCGCGCGTCGCCAGACCAGACTCTCAACCCTCGATCTCGAAGATCGCCGCACCGGGGCCATGCGCTCCCGATCGAGCATCCAGAACTTCTTTCGCCGCGGGGCCACGGTTCGCGGGCTGGTGGCGGCCGGTCCTGACGCAAGGTTCGGGACGGCTGACGATACGCTCATCGCGACCGGTGAGAAGCTCAGCCAGATCCAGAACCGGGTGCTCGGCAATGCCACCAGCGCCCCGCTCTTCCCTTACATCCCGGGATTCGCAACCTTCGGTCTGCGTGGCGGGCTCCGGTTTGGCGAGAGCCACCAGTTCATTTTCGATCTGGAGAATCTGAATGATAAGAACTACCGGGGAATCAGCTGGGGCATGGACGCTCCGGGCCGGAGCTTTGGGTTGAGGTACAGCTATCGGTTTTGAAAGGGAAAAGGAGTGGGGGGACAGGTGGGACCAGTAAGACCAGTGGGATTTATATGCTCTGTCATTTTTATCAGGATTTTCAGTTCTCCCGGTCCTACCTGCTCTACCGGTCCCACCTGTCCCAATTGTCGTACCTGTCTTACCAGTCCCACCTCTCCAATCAGTCTTTCACGCTTACGCTAACCGCAGGAATATCCCGCTCACGAAC
>JBEAVZ010000322.1:0-4435 GCA_041160645.1 Acidobacteriota bacterium | reverse complement strand
ACCGTCGCGGTGCCGGTTGCACTGACCTGGACGATCTGGTGGTTGCCGGTAAGCCGGGCGGCAGGCGAGACGGTCACAAAGGCGGTCCCACTGGCGTTGACGGCCACGTCGCGGGCCCGGGTCAGACCTGAGGCAAGCACGGTGAAACTACCGCTGCTGGCCGCCGTCTCGCGCAGGAGCTGGCTGTTCTCGTAATTGGCAATGTAGAGTCGGCCGGTCGAATCGATCCCAAGCCCCGTGTACTGCGCGGCGGCAATCGAGAGGCTGCTGATTATTCCCGTCGTCGGAAGAACCCGGCGAACCAATCGCTGCCCAACATCAGTGACAAAGATCGTCCCGTTTGCGGTAACGACCAGATCGGAAGCCCCGACCAGCACCGCGCTGAGCGCTGGTCCACCATCACCCCGCGAACCTTCGCCACCGCCAATGATCCGGGCGATACTCCCAGGCTGGATGACGACCGGATCGGCGGAACTGGCATAGAAGGTGATGGGACTCGACGAGGTGTTGATGAACCGCACGAAACTCGTCCTGCGCGAACCTGAGGTCAACGGCGGGACTGCAGGCCCAGCCTTGGAGTCGACGACGTAGATCCCCTGGCTGGTGATGAATAGTCCCTGCGGATCAGCAAAGGTGGCATTCTTGACGGGTCCGTTCACCTGCCCACCAGTCCGCTCCGAATTGATGGTGACGATCACCCCGGGAGCGACGGTGACCTCTGAGGGGGTGCCGGCAAAGAGAGTGACCGGTGTATTCCCGCGATTGACAAAGCGAAGCAGTGAGGCGAGAGTATCGGCAATCCAGAGGTTTCCACTGGCATCGACCGCGGTTCCGGTCGGTGCGGAAAAAGTCGCACTGGTGGCAAGCCCCCGGTCATATGGATAGTCAAGCCCGGTTCCGGCAATGGTGTTTATCGCACCAGCCGGAATGGTCACTCCGGCAACTTTGACCGCCGTCCCCGACAGATTGATATACCTGATGCGGGCGCGTTTGGCCGAGCCCTGATCAGCGACGAAGAGGCCGGTCGCGTCGGCATCTATTGCGGCAAGGGGCACACTGGCGGTGGAGCTGGCGAGATAGAGTCCGGCCAGACTGGCCGGCCCGCCATCTCCGCAGGTATCGGACGAGTAGGTACAAGCCGATCCCGGAGTACCGGCGGTCACGGTCGCCCCACTCGGACTGACTCTCGTCACCGTCTGTTGATTGCCATTGGCCGTGAAGACATTCCCGCCGAAGACGGCCAGGCCGGACGGAAAGGGATTGGGTGTCGGCGCCTGATAGACCAGTGAGGCATTGCCGGAATTATCGACGCGGATGACGCGCAGATGGCCGGTATCAGCGATGAGCAGGTTGCCATTGGTCTCAAACCTGACCGCACGCGGCAATAACAATTTGACCGCCGTCGCCGGACCAGGGTTAAAGGGATCGGTCGTCAACGATCCGCCCCCCGCCCCAGCATAGACGCTGATGCTGCCGGCAGTGTCGACCCGCAGAATGCGGTTGATATTGCTGGTGGCATCGGCAATAACCACCGATCCATCGGTCGGATGGGCAGCCAGCGCATTGACCCCGGGATTGAGCCCACTCGTCAGGGTTCGAATCTGCCCAACCGGGAGCGGCGTCGCGAGAACATTGATTGGGGCAGCCGAGACATTGATGACCCTCAGAACACCATCGAGCTGGTTGAGAATGTAGACAAGCCCGCCATTCGGACTGACCGTCAAGCCCGTCGGAAAGACCAGATCAGCCGTTGTCGAGGCGACATTGTCGGAAAGGCTCGTCCCGCCTCCGGCGATCACCCGGATGGCCCCTGGCTCGACGGTCACGCCGCCAACCTGGGCCGCGATCGTCCCGGTATTGATGAATCTGAGGAAACTCGAATCGCCGATCGAGTCGACGATATAGAGGCCACGCCCCAACGGATCGCGTGCCAGCAGCTGAACCTCGCGCAAGGTCGCCTGAATCGCCTGATTTCCCTCACCAAAACCACCGGCAATGGTGTCGATCCGCAATGAATTACTGGGAACACTCGATCTGACCGACCACTGGTAGGTGCCGGCGGTCGGATAACTGAAGGTGGGATTCTGCTGGGTCGAACGGGGGCTACCATTGCCAAAGTCCCATTCGAAGGTCGGCGAGGTCGGGCAACCTGAGGTCTCAACAGTTGCAGCGAAACTGATCGGCGAATTGACCAATCCCGTGGCTGGCACTGTCGCCGAACAGTTGACCGTGCAGGTCTGCGTGGTCTCGGCAACTCGACTGGTCGCTGGCGCCTCTGCTGATGGGCGGGGGACAAATTGACCGGTAGTCGGCGCGATTCGCCCACCGGTCTTGATGCCTTCCGTGCTCTGGCCTTCTGTGCTCTGGCCATCTCCACGCCCAGCGACCGAATCGATCCGGGAACTGGTGGCCAGGATGAGCAGCATCCCGAAGAGAAGTGTCAGAAGTGAGATATTTCCCACCGGACGCCGGCCAAACAGAACGTCCCGCCGTTTATTCATTGGTCATTACTCCTTAGTGCTCGACTGGCACACTCGAGTGGATCTCCATTCAACCAGGATCCACCACGCATCCGTCGCCTGGCGCTCGTCCAGCCGACCGGAAAGACGTGCTTTGCCTAAATTAAAAGGGCGCTATTGCAGTGATAAATGAACAGCAAGTGCAATCGTCAACAAGTGTGCAGTTTCTAGTGAACTGATACAATCGAGGGTGTGTCTGGGGGCTTTCTGAAGATCAGCTGCAGATTCTACTGGAGCCGACTGCCGGATTTGAACCGGCGACCTACTGATTACGAATCAGTCGCTCTACCAACTGAGCTAAGTCGGCTTACCATCTCAAAAACTTGGGCCATATCGACAGTTCGGGAGCTGAAGCGGGCGCTTGATAACAATCACAGGGTAGCTTCCAAACCTGATGCCACGCCTGGTGCAGGATGGCCGGGACATCAGCCCGCCTGACCAGAAAAGTCAATATACACAATCGACCCGCATCCGTCAATTACCTTGATCGATTTTCATCGATGTGCGCCGCATGAGGATTGGGGGATCGACCCCGGCACTGCAAGGCCTGTGCCCTCCCCGGAGACAGGTTGGGGGGAGGTCAAAATATGGGCGTGCCAACCCGTTGCCGGCCGACTCAGGCGGGTATAGAATCGAATTCTATTAAGTCAGATTGAAAGAATGTCACGATTTGAAAGGAGCGGGGATATGGCAGAGGAGATCATCAGCAATCCGGCCGAGACCAGCCATGCGGCAGAACTGCCTGGGGAGGGTGAGCAGGCACGTCCAGTCGACCTGGCGGAGTGGGCAAAGCAGGTCACCAACCATCTTGGGCAGGCCCGGCAGCAGTTTGCTGAACTGGCGGCCCAGCAGAATCAGCTGCTGATCAGGGCGATCGATGAGGGGATCGAGCTGGTCCGGACGGCGCCAACCCCGGATCTGCGACAGATTGCCAACGAAGGGCTTGAGGCGCTGTCAGAGGCCAGGCAGGCCGTCACCAGTCTGGCCCAGCTTCCGCCGGAGCAGCTGCTGGAGACGGCGCGCGAGGTTGCCCGAACGCAGGCGACGCAGGCCGTTGAAACCGCGACCGATCTGGCCGGGGCTGGCGCAGCGACGCTGCTCGAGAAGGGTGAGCAGATGCTGGAGATCATCGACCAGAAGAACGCGCAGTTTGTTGAATCGGTCAAAGCGGATCTCCACCTCGATGAGAAATCGGCCGCCGCCGCGCTGGCCGACTTCTCCCGCCAGCTGGTCAGCAACTATGTCGAGGTGCAGCGAAAGTGGATGGAACTGGCGCGCCAGGTGCCTTTCATCAAGTCACACATCGAGGTCGAGCCAGAGACGTCGCTCGCCATCCCGGCGAGCCAACCTGATCCTCCCGTGAGCGGAAGCTGAGGCCGGGGCTGTCTGACGCGGAGCGACCACGAGGAAATCTGTTATGACCACTGTCGGACCAGATCGTCGTCTGAGCTCGCTCGACGCCTTTTTTCTCTATCACGAGCGGCGCGAGAGCCCATTCAATATCGGTGGGGTGAGCATCTTTGAGGGCACGCTGCCATTGATGGAGCTAATGGCGCTGCTCGAGACAAGAATCGGCCTTATCCCGCGATACGCCCAGCGACTGGTTGGAGAGCCATTCAACCTTGGCCACCCGGTCTGGGAGGACGATTCACGATTTGACCTTCGGAATCATATCCGGGAGCGCTGGCTGACGCCGCCCGGCAGTGAGGATGAGCTGCGGGAGCTCGCGGCGACGATCATGAGCGAGCGTCTCGACCGCGCGCGGCCGCTCTGGGACCTGACGGTCGTTCAGGGGCTCGCTGGTGGGCGAACCGGCCTCATAACCCGCATCCATCACTGCATGGTCGACGGGGTTGCCGGAGTCGAGCTGATGAGGATTCTGCTCGACCATCAAGCGGTCAGGAGCAGCGCCAGTG
>JBEAVZ010000321.1:0-5284 GCA_041160645.1 Acidobacteriota bacterium | reverse complement strand
ATCTGGCCGTGATCCGTTCCTGCTATACCGAGAGTTTTGTCCACGCTCCGGCGATGTACCAGATGATGTCGGGACGGGTTCTGGCCGCCCATCCAAGTCTTGGCAGCTGGGTCACCTATGGTCTGGGGAGTGAGAGTGAGAACCTGCCGGCCTACTGTGTGCTTACCCAGCCTGAAGGGCTTCCGGAGGGCGGGGCGCCGATGTGGGGAGCCGGCTATCTGCCAACCGTTCACCAGGGAACGGTTCTGCGCAATGGCGCGACGCCAATCCTCCACCTCGCCCCACCCAGGGAGATTGGGCGTGGGCAGCAACGCCACCTGCTCGATTATCTCCGCCAGGTCAATGGTCTCCAATCACGCGAACAGGACAACGAACTGGCCGCGCGCATCGCCGCATATGAGTTGGCCTACCGCATGCAGCAGCACGCTCCGGAAGCGGTCGATCTGAGTCGCGAAACGGCCGCGACCCGTGCCCTTTATGGCGTTGATGAGAAGGAGACCCGTGAATTCGGGACCCGGTGTCTGCTCGCGAGAAGGCTTGTCGAACGCGGAGTTCGCTTTGTTCTCCTCTTCTCCGGCGGTGGTCCGGTCAGTGTGCAGTGGGATGCTCACGACAATATCAAGGACAACCACGAACAGATGTGTCGCTGGACCGATAAACCGATTGCTGGTCTTCTCAAAGACTTGAAGAGTCGCGGATTGCTCGACTCAACCCTCGTGGTCTGGGGATCGGAGTTCGGGCGCACGCCAATCTCGGAGAACGGGAAGGGACGGGACCACAACCCAACAGCGTTTTCGATGTGGATGGCGGGCGGAGGGGTCAAGGGTGGTCAGGTCATCGGCGAGACGGACGAGCTAGGATTCAAGACCGTCGGCGAACGGTATCATCCCCGCGATGTCCACGCGACCATGCTCCACCTGCTGGGGCTCGACCAGATGAAGCTGACCTATCTTCATAACGGTCGTAATGAACGTCTGACCGATTTTGGCGGCACGGTGATTGACAAGGTCTTCAGCTGAGAAGAATCAGCTGAGAAGAAGACCCGGAAGACAGGACCAGATGAATCGGCTGGTCCTGTCTTCCGGAAGGCCTATTTAGCCGCCACCGGCAATGCCGATCCGGTGCGGTCCATCGCAAAACCCCATCCATCCTCGATCTTCCCAATGAAGCCGTGAAAATGAATGTCGGTCCCCGAGAGGACCAGCAGGATATCGCCGGCACGAGCCTCGTCATTATCGATCTTGAACTTGATGACGGTCGAAACACCGTTCTTCTCCTCGAGGGTTTCAAACCTGATCTGTTCGATCTGCTCGACGAGAGTCTGTGACTGAGTCGTCTGATTCTGTTGGCTGTTCGACATTGTTTGGTGATCCTTTCCTATCGTCCTATCGCTTTAACCAGGCCAGACGATCGGCAATCGATAACCGCCCCGTCTCAATAGTGAGATTGGCCGATTTGCCGCTGGCCTGGTAGACCTGGAGCAGGCCGTTGGTATTGAATTTATTGCCAGTCTGATGGATGAGCAGCCGGGTTGGCGCCGCCAGACCGACGGCCGTCGTGAAGTCACCCGCCCGTCGCAGTCCGGGAATCGGGAGACGGGCGACAAAGTCAGCGTCCTCGCTATTGTTGAACCCTGCCGTGTCAACGATTGTGCGTTCGATCTCTGGCGCCAAACCACGCGCGAGCAGGGCCCAGAGTCCAGCCTCGCCATTGCCAACCAGATCGATCGCGGTGTTCGGAAACTGTTTTCTGGTCCAGGCGAGGGCCGTCAGGATATCCTGAACGCGCAGGGCGGCATCGGTTCGGTTGTAGGTTGTAAAGAACTTGTAATCAGCAGGGATCTGCCGCTCACCGGGAAAGACCTTGACGACGACAACGTTCCTGCCATCTTTGACCAGGCTGTCGCGGAGCGCTCCGGTCTCGGCATCGAGTCGCAGCGCTGCCGGAAGCGGATCGACCAGTAGGGTGACCGCTGCCCCGGGAGTCGCCCGGGCCGGGGTGGTCTGATAGACACGCACCACATCGCCAATGTTGTGGCGGGAGAGCGAGATCCCCCGGGTCGTCCCCGTCGCGGCCTTGAAGCCTGCCGGAACCGCATCCATATCTTTCGCGAGCAGGTCGCTCGCCTGGGGATAGCTGGCGAGGACCGACTGGCGGAAGGTTGGGCCAAAAGTCGCCCGGTAGTTCTCGAGTCCGGCCGCCAGTGAATCCCGCAACTGTTTCTGATGGCTTTCGATAAGCGACGCGATCAGTCTCGCTTCATCAACCTCTCCCACCGGTCGGCTTCGAGCGTAGAAGACCAGTTGGTCGGTCGTCGACAAGGCGCCCCAATTTCGTTCTGCCAGCGTCGTCAGCTCAGAGCGGCCGAGGAACCATTTGGCAAACCAGGTGTAGACTGCCTCGCGACTGTCTTTGTTATAGTTGTGTGGCGCATTGATCTGGATAGTCGTCAAATGGTCGTCGGCGTTGAAGAGCCGGTAGATTGAGCGGATGGTCGGATACTCCTCGATCCAGGTGTTCCGTGTCCAGTCGCCAGTCGCGGAGACCATGATCAGAGGCCGGGGGGCCGCCAGAGCGCCAATCTCGACGTTCTCGGTATCGATCCGCAGGTTCGGGGCATTTTCACAGAGGCTCCCGCCCTGCATGACGTAGGAGATCATATTGACGGGGCCCGCCGCCTTGATCCGCTCATCGATCGCAGTGATGAGAAAAGTCTGGGTTCCTCCGCCCGATTCGCCCGTCACGCTGATCTGTTGACCATCGACTTCCGGCAGGGAGAGCAAAAGATCGATTGCACGGACGCTGTTCCACAACTGCAGCCCGAGCAGGTTGACGCTCCAGAGCGACTCGCGGTCGTTGCCTTCGCGATGACCATAAGCAAAGCGGTGGCTCACCGGACCAATATCCCCATAGCCAACCATGTCGTAAGAGAAGGCGACATAGCCCTGCATCGCGAAATTGGCTGCCCGTCCTGAGGTTGAATTGAGGTGGGAGTTTTCAAGTCTTCCGTAGTTCCAGTGTCCGTGCGGGCAGAGAACCGCCGGTACTTTCCCTTTGGGCTCCTTCGGTCGGTAGAGATTGCCGGTAACATAGAAGCCCGGGAGACTTTCGAAATAGACCTTTTCGATCGTGTAGGAGCCACGATCGAGGCGCCCAAAGATCTGCGCATTGAGGGGACCTTTGGGCGGCATTGGCAGGAGCCCGGCGGCCGCCAGAATCTGCCCCCGCAGCTGCCCGGCGCGAGCCTCCCACTCTTCACGGGAGGGCGTTCGGCCCGGAGCATACTTTAGATCGAGATGTCTGATCTCGCTGAATCGACGATCCATCTCCGCGAGTGAGCGCGGTGTCTCCTGGGCAAAAACTGTGCCTGTCTGCGATGGGCAGAGGCTGATCAGCATTGCCGAGAGCGTCAGAAGCGTCAGTTGCCAGAGCAGGGAAGAGTCGTTACGGCGTGCCACATTTGGTTTGATCACGGGTCCTCTTTTATCGATTCATTGTTGGTCATTGCCTGGGCCTCACTCTCTCCCAGACGCTCGCGTAAAAATTTGATCGAATTCTGGTAGGCTTCTTCGATTTGTACCCGGCGGTATTCATCAAACTTTACCCACTCACCATGCACCATTACCTCGAGTACTCCCGAATCGGGATTCTGCCTCGTCTCCAGGGCCATCTCTGTAATCTCTCCCTCTCCATCCCGCCCTTCTTGCCGGCGGTTCTATTTTGTATTCTGAATTATCTCTCAGTGCCAGAGGTTGGTCTCCGCCCCCACTTTGAGCATCTGGCAAGCCCCATTGATCACGGCCCGCATTGGATCGTCAGCCGGACGAACATCAAGCGAGGTGGCGAGCGAAAGGCGCTGGGTGAATCCACGCAGGTTGGCGCCCCCGCCGGTAAGGCAGATGCCACTCTCAATAACCTCGCAAGAGGTCGCGGGAGGCAGTTCGCGAACGGTGCGGTGGATCGCCGCGGTGATAATCTCGAGGACTGGTTCGATCGCCTCGATCAGATCGAGACTACTGACTCGCCGGTTGATCGGTGTTCCTGATCCTTGTTCCAGCCCCTCCGCATAGAACCATTGCTCGCTGGTCGGTTCGAGAGGCGAGCCAAGGCGATGCGTCAAGCGCTGCGCTTCCTGTGGAAAGAGTCTCATCCCGTAGCGCGCGGCGACGATCTCGCTGATCGCCTGATGAAGATCACTGCAGGCGGTGCGGACAGCCGATGTGGTCACCAATTGGCCTGATCTGATGACCGCAATATCGGTCACACCGTCCCCGATATCAACGAGCATCTGGGCATATGGCGAGCTGATGTCGAGTCCCGCCCCAATGGCGGCGGCGAGTGGTTCCGGCACCAGCGCGACTGCTGACGCTCCGGCCCGCCGCGTCGCTTCGATGAGCGACTCGCGTTCCACCGCGCAGGCGTCGGTCGGGATGCAGGCAATTGCGCGTGGTTTCAGAAGACCATGCCACTCGACCCGCTCCATCAAGTGGCGGAGGAGCGAGGTTGCCGCATCGACATCCGCGACCACTCCCGAGTTGAGGGGGTGCAGCGGGATGTAGTCCTGACCAGTCGAAGAGAGCCGCTCCGCCTCCCTTCCGACCGCTGCAATCGCTCCGGTATCCTGGGCCAGCGATACCATCGAAGGCTCATCGGCGATCATTCCATATCCCGTCGCAAAGACTCTGGTGTTCGCGGTGCCAAGATCGATCGCCACATCCGGACATCCTAGAAATCTTCTGAGGTGTGTTTGATCAAATAAAGGCATTGTCTAAAATATTCGAATCAATGGCAGTTCAAAGCAATGGTCGTCTCAAAGTAATCGATCGGTCGATGGTCGCGTCAACAGATGCACGTGAATGAGACTGGTCACGTCGACGGTGCGTGAAGCAACTCGTCTGCCAAATATAAATATAAATAATAACCATTTTGGAAGAATCTTCAAGCCGGCAGTCGATCGTCCCATTTGACCGGGGCATTTGCGCTGTCGGTGGAGCGCGGTCCACTCTGGCCGGGGCGCTGACGGATCAGCGTCTCGCGAGTCCGATTCCTGACACTGCACCCTGACGCTTCACCCCGATCGGGTTGGTCAGAGACTTGATCCGGACACTCGTCAAGGTTCGATCAGGTTCTATATTTCTGGCCTGCGCAAGGTGAAAATTTTGACGTCCGGCTCAAAAGAGAAGTATATTCCACGCTCTGACAGGGCGCTAAAAGTCGCAACTGGCATAACTTCGGTCTTGGGCATCCAGTACTGATGATTGGCTTGAAATGGCTGGCTGCAAAG
>JBEAVZ010000305.1:0-3501 GCA_041160645.1 Acidobacteriota bacterium | reverse complement strand
GGCCAATGACTCAATCTATGGCCTCAGCGCCTATGTCTTTACGACCAGTCTCTCCCGCGCCTTCCGCCTTATGGAGAGTCTCGAGGCCGGCACCATCGGCATCAACGACGGACTCCCGACGACCAGCCAGTCTCCGTTCGGGGGCGCCAAACAGAGCGGGTGGGGGCGCGAACTGGGCATCGAAGGGCTCGAGGCCTTTCTCGAGACCCGCCACGTCTCCCTGGGACTCTGAATCCAAGCCCTCGCCAGCCTGTCGAGGCGGCAAGGGTCCAACCGAAGTGAGCCTGACAGCTGTTCCGGGCGCCGCGAGATCGGCGCGACCACGGAAGGAGAAGTATGAAGAGATCGATCCTGACCATTCTGACGGCCCTGCTCCTCTCCTCATCCCTGCTTGCGGCCTCCGAGCCAGCGGCGGGAGTCGATCCCGGCACAGCGAGCATCGCGACGCCGGTTCCGCCACCGGCGCCGGCGCCATTGGATAACGGGCCCGTCGCCGTACCCGAACCCTCCGCGAAGGCGGTCAGCTACCACCGTGGCGGCCTCTGGATCTGGCTCTTCGAGATGGCCTTCAGTCTCCTCCTCCCCGCCGCCTTCCTTTTGACGGGCCTCTCGGCGCGCATTCGCGACCTGGCCCAGCGGATTGGCCGGCGCTGGTTCTTCACCATCGCCATCTACATTGCCATCTTCTCGATCCTCTCCGCGCTTGTTGAAGTACCAGTCAGCTACTACACCGACTTCGTCCGCGACCACCAGTACGGACTCTCGAACCAGACCTTCGGCAAGTGGATGAAGGACTCGCTCCTCAACCTCGCGATCAGCATCATCATCTCCAGCCTCTTCCTCTGGATCCCATATCTGCTGCTCAAGCGGAGCCCGCGCCGCTGGTGGCTCTACACCGGCCTGCTGGCGATCCCCTTCCTGCTGCTGATCATTCTCGTCCAACCGATCTGGATCGATCCGCTCTTCAACAAGTTTGGACCGATGAAGAACAAGTCGCTCGAGACGCGCATCCTCAGCCTCGCCGAACGCGCCGGCATCGAGGGGGGGCGGGTCTTCGAAGTCGACAAGAGCGCCGACACCAACGCCCTCAACGCCTATGTCAATGGCTTCGGCCAGACCAAGCGCATCGTCCTCTGGGACACGACCATCGCCCGCCTCTCCGAAGAGGAGCTGCTCTTTGTCATGGGCCACGAGATGGGCCACTATGTGCTTGGCCACATGTGGAAGCTGATCGGCTTCATCGCCGGGCTGATCATGCTCACCCTCTACCTCATCTACCGAACTTCCGGGTGGATGATCGCCCGTTACCGCGAGCGCTTCGGCTTCGATTCGCTCGCCGATATCGCCTCATTCCCCCTGCTGATCCTGCTCTTCAGCGGCTTCTTCCTCATCGTTCAACCGGTCATGATGGCCTATAACCGCTCCGTCGAACACGACGCCGACCGCTTCGGACTGGAGATTACCCGCGATAATCGGAATGCCGCGACCGCCTTCGTCAAACTCCAGGAGGACAACCTCGCCATCCCCCGCCCACACTGGCTCGAGAAGCTCTGGCGCGCCAGCCATCCCCCGCTCGGCGAACGGATCGATTTCTGCAATGAGTACCGCCCCTGGGAACAGGGCCAGCCGCTCCAGTATGGCCACCTCTTCCGCGAGGCCAGGTAACCAAGAGGTCACCAAGGGTCAATTGTGAGTGGGAGTCTGAGGACGAAGCATGCGCACAGACGGAGAGAGTGCCCTCGTGGCCTGCCTCTCCCTGCCTCCGCGCCTCCGCGTCTCCGCGTGAGCCCGTCTTTCTTGTTATCCGCCAACCTGCCTGAATCAGGCTTCAACGGAGCAAGCCCGGTCTTTGGTTCAGACTAGACTCCGATCTGCCGACAGAAATCACCGAACGGCAGCACCCTGATCCCATTCTGCTGATATGATCTTGCGCCGGAGTGAACCTGGTAGAGAGCATCACACGGGATCCTCCCTTGAAAGTAGAGCAGACTCGGACTCGTCGCTCTCTCACCTGATTTGCACTCGACGGCAAAGAGTGGTCGCTTATTCTTCAAGACCACAAAATCGACTTCGTGCCCCTGCTGATCCCGCAGAAAACGGAGTTCCATCCGGTGCCCCTCCGTATCTTCAACCAAATGGCAATATTTGAGCAGATGTGACGCAACCAGATTCTCGAAACGCGCTCCCGGACTCTCGATCACCGACCAGTCCCAGAGATAGAGCTTCTGCTGCTTCCGGTTGGCCTTGATCGTTGGCGGTCCGTAGGGCGCAACCGTGTAACACTGATAGACCGAACCGAGAATGTCGATCCAGTTCGCAATCGTGTGGGGGGACTTGGCCAGATCCTCGGCAATGGAATTGAGTGAGAGTAAAGATCCAACTTTCGACGGCAGCAGATCCGCCAGTAACTCCAACTGATGATAGTCTTTCAGATTGGTCAGATCACGCAGATCCTGATGCACGACCCTGGCCATCCGTTCCCGCCGCCAGATTCTCGCAAACCGGGCATTATGTCTGATGAATGGCTCTGGAAAACCTCCATACTCGAGCAGTGCATCAAGAGTTGACTGCTTGTATTCGGCATCAACCTCCCCAAAGGAGAAGGGATGGAGGCGAAAATAGTGATACCGGCCAAAGAGGGAGTCCCCACCCCTTCTAAAGTGGTCGAGCCGCGCTGAACCTGTGACAATGAACCTGAGCTGCCCGGCGTTCTTATCGTAGAGCCCTTTGAGCAGACTTCGCCACTGCGGATACTTGTGAACTTCATCCAGAACCAGTGTCCCCGCACCAGACGGAAAACGATGTGACTTGATCTGCTCCCGATCGGCCAGATCGTCCCAGGTAAAGTAGTCGCGGGTCGAAGCGATAAACTTCTTCGCCAGATACTTCTTCCCAACCTGACGCGGACCGCCAATAAAGACCATTCGCTGGTCAAGCCACTCTCGCAAACTCGATTTGAGATACCTGTCAATTTGCATAGAACTGCATTCTATACCGGAGAATAATGCAGTTAACTGCAATCTTACCAAGGCGCTGGGGCGGTTCACGAACCGCCCCTACATTCGTGTTATTTCGATGGGATCGATGATCGCAACGATGTATCTTGTTTATTCGAGACCTGGTTGGTGCGGTTCAGGAAATCGCTTCCAGATCGGTCAGATCCTCGACCTCAGCAATCCTGGCGAGCATACCAGTGTAGGCTTGCAGTTCTCCTTGCAGCTCCACCAGCTCCTGTCGAAACTCGCGACACTTCTCCGGGTCACTGAAAGCTCCGGCCAGCGAGAGGCGATGCCACTTCGCCGTAAATGGCCGAATCACTTGATTGAGAACGACAATTGCAATCTTCGTGAACTGGATGCAT
Organism: Acidobacteriota bacterium; assembly: GCA_041160645.1. Lineage (GTDB taxonomy): Bacteria > Acidobacteriota > Blastocatellia > RBC074 > RBC074 > CAIOZW01. The sequence goes on along the minus strand of JBEAVZ010000305.1, from coordinate 140 downwards.
CCCGGACCATTCTTCTTGATGATCTCGCGGGTCTCTTTAAAGATGGAATAGAGGCTGGTCAGGGCCGTCTTCTCATCCCCTTCATGGTCAGCCAGGGGCTGGGTCGTGATCCGCGTCAACAGCTCAACATAGAGATCCCA
>JBEAVZ010000277.1:0-6015 GCA_041160645.1 Acidobacteriota bacterium | reverse complement strand
GCGAGTGGCCAAGAAGGATCACCTCGCGCGGGTCGACCCCGGGCGTCCTCTCCAGCACATCGAGCGCGCGACTGAGACCCCACGCCCACGCTCCCAGCGCTCCCCACTCGGCGGGGGCGGGAGCGGTCTGGCCGCGGCGGTAGTAGTGGGGAATGACCGAGTCACTCCAACCTTGCTGATGATCGGGGAAGAGATCGCCATAATAGACGGTCGCCACCCCGTATCCACTGCGGATAATCCTGGTCAGCGACCAACGCGTCGCCTCCATCCCCCGCGCCTTTGGGGTCGCCCGATTGTTGACGATGCGCCCCGCGCTGTCAGGGCGCATCCACCCGGTCGCGAGTTTGACATCAGGTTCACTGGTGACGCTGTGGTTGCCGTTGAAGTTCATCCCGAGAAAGACGGGCACCCGCCCCTTGCGGCTATTTGGCAGGTAGAGCAGGAGGCTCATCCGTGGCCCATCCGGCTGATTGGTCAGGTGGACCGTGATCTCCTCACGAGTGGCCAGACCCTCCAGTGCCCGGGGCTGGCGCGAACTTGTCTCAAAACGCAGCTTTCCACGCATGGCCTCCGCCTGCGGCGGGGTCCGCCCATAGACCTGACTCGCAAAGATCTCCAGCAGCTCCGCCCGCCGGGCCGCCCATTGACGGGCCTCCCTGACCCGCTCGCCATTCTGCATGACGAGCGGGTCGGGCAGGGTATATGATCCAACTTTCGCTTCGTCGTAATTGGCATTCTGGGGATTCTGGGCGCCAAAGGCCGTCGCCAGTATCAAGAGGATTGTTATCGCGAGGCAGGTTCGCCGTCCAGTCATCATTCTCTCCTTGCAGGCTTGCTGTTTGTGGGTCTTCCGGGTGATCGGTTCGCCGAATGATAGCCTTGTCAGGCCAAATTGAGAAGATGCTGAAGATTTTTTTCGGAATGGTAATCGATCGCCGGCAGCGACGGTCCGGCCGTCCGCGGCAAGGTTGGTCGATTATTTGTTTGAATGTCGGCCGTGATCAAGGGGGGAACAGATGATCATCTCACTCATTGTCGCCATGGATCGCCAGAATGGGATCGGCCTTGAAAACCGGATTCCGTGGCGTCTCTCAACCGACCTGAAACGGTTTCGTGAACTGACCATGGGCCACCACCTGATCCTTGGACGACGCACCTATGACTCGATCGGGCGGCCTTTGCCGGGACGGCGAATGGTCGTCCTGACCCGCCAGCCATCTCCGCAGCTCGCGGAGTGTCAGATCGCCCGGTCACTGCCCGAAGCCCTCGGGATTGCCCGCGACGCGGGTGAGACCGAAGCCTTCATCGGTGGTGGAGCCGAGATCTATCGGCTGGCCCTTCCCGAGGCTGATCGGCTCTATCTGACCCGGGTTGAAACGATCACCGCCGCTGATACCTTCTTTCCCGCCTGGGATCCGACGGAGTGGGTCGAGACCGCCCGCTCCTTCCACCCCGCTGACGACCGCAACGAGGTCGATACGACCTACCTCGTCTACCAGCGGTCGAGGTAACCCCCCATTATTTCCTGACTCCCAGACAAAAAAAGAGGAGGCCGGCTGGCCTCCTCTTTTTTTGTCTGCGCCGCTGCAGCTTAGAAGCTGTAACGCAGGAAGATCTGCATGAAACGCGGCGTTCCCTGGATGGCCGTGTAACGGCTCCAGTTGACCGGCGGCGTCTTGGTCTGCGGATCGAGGGGGATACCAAAGCCGCTGCGGCCGGTATCGAAAGCGCCCATCGCCTGGTAGTTGAAGAGATTGAAGACTTCCCAGCGGAACTGCAGGTTGTGCCGCTCGTTGTAGGGCATCTTGAAGCTCTTCCCAAGGCCGAGGTCGGTGCTGACCGTCCCGATGTTGCGGAAGACGTTGCGGTCGCCAGTCTCGCCTGGCAGCGGATTGCGGAGGCTCTGGAAAGCCTGCGTCGTGTTGCACCCAAAGAGCGCGCCACCACGCGTCGGGCAGGTCGTCACCGGACGGATCCGGACCGAGCTCGACTGGACGTTCCAATTGGTCGCCCAACGGGCATCGTCATACGGCGAGAAGGTCGGAAGTCCCGAGTTCGCCCGGACGATGCTGCTCAGCTGCCAGCCACCGATCAGCGCATCGAGGGCGCCGCCAGCCTTGCCACCCAGCCAACGGCCCTTGCCGAAGGGCAGCTGCCACACCGCATTCGCATTGATGACGTGGGTCACGTCGAAGTCGGAGATGGCGTAGTTGTCCCGCTGCCGGAACGGGTTGACGATAAAGGCCGTTCCTGACGAAACGCCCGCGGTCATCAGACCTGAGGCATCGTCAAACGACTTCGAGAGGGTGTAGTTGAAGTCGAGCGTCAGTGACTCCTTGAAACGCTGCCGCACCGAAGCGGTGAAGGCATTGTAGTCGGAGTTGCCAATCGAGCTCCATGCGCCCAGCGTTCCATACTGCGGCTGGGTGAACATGTGGCAGGCACGATTGAAGCTCTGCACCGGGTTGCAGGCCGCGTTGCCGAGCGTCGAGATCTCCCACATGACGCTCGTCCAGTCGTTGCCGTAGTTGTAGAAGCTCGCTCCGCCGAGCGCACCCGGAACCGTCAGCGCGTAGACCGCCTGCGTCTGATTGTAGGCCGGATTGAGCCCCAGCGTATCGGCGAGATTGGCCGGGAAGAGGTTCGCAAAGTAGGGAATCTGGGCAATGCTCGAGACCGGCGTGCCCTGTGAACGGAGCACCTCCAGCCGGCCCGCGGCTGAATACCAGTCGACACCCGACCGCGGATCGGTCAGGTTGTTGAACGACATGACGTCGCGCGAAGCAAGCAGTTTCCGCGCCTTGCGGCCAATGTAGGACAACTGCAGAATCGTGCCCGTCGAGAGTTCCCGCTCGAAGGTCAGGTTCCAGTTGTAGTGGGTTGGCGCGACGATCGAGTCGTCAAGACCACCCTCGATGTTGCCCGGATAGAGACGCGTGATCGGCGTCCGCGGGAAGCTGATGTTGCCCGGAACGACAATACCCGGGAGACCACGCACGGCCTGGCCATAGCCAGTGAAGAGCGGCCCGGGGTTGGTCGTCAGGTTGAAGGTATTGGCCGAGGTGATCGCGCTCGACGAGAATCCAAGGGTGTTGTTCAGGTCGAAGCTCACCGCCAGCTGGTTTCCGTAGTAGTCGTTGAACATCGAGAAACCACCACGCCAGACCGACTTGCCGACATCGCCGAAGACCCAGTGGAGCAGGCCGGACTTGAAGTCAGGCGACCAGCTCACCGCCGTCCGCGGCTGGAAGTTGTTCTTGTCGAACCGGTACATGCCCGACCGGCCATTCGCCTTGCCCGCCAGATCCAGAGAGATCAGGTCGTTGAAGGGCCGGCCAATATTCATTCCGTCAATCCGGCGCTGGAAGTAGTTGCCAAGGCTGATGTTCGGCTTCACTTCATAACCGAACTGCTCATAGACCGGAGTGCTGATTCCATAGCGCAGTCCGAAGGTCACCGTCAGATTCGGCTTGATCTTCCAGGAATCCTGCACGTAGGTGTCATACTCCTCCGTGGCAAAGGTCCGGTCCGCCGACGAGCCGGAGTTGAGCAGCCGACCATCTTTGCTGAAGATGAAGTTGGCGGCAAACTGGCTGAAGCGTCCGATGACGGCCGTCACGGCATTCTGCACGTTCGAGATGTCGGCGCCGGCGATATTGTAGCCAGCGGCGATGATCGGCGAAGTGATCGAGGTGCCGCCACCCGGGTAGAACGATGGGTTGGTGACCGCGTTGTCGAACGAGTTGGCGAACGACTGCCGCTTGTTGCGGATGATGCGGATGTTGGTTCCAAACTGCAGCGAGTGTGAACCCTTGATCCACGAAGTGTCGTTGGTGATATTCTGCACCGGAGTCGTCCGGTTCAGCGTCCGCGAGAAGAGGAACGGGCTGAAGATGAAACGGAACGAGACCGCGTTCGCGCCCGAATCACCCTGGGTGCTGAAGGCATCGCGGGTCAGCCCATAGCGGAAGTTGTTGACGACGCTGTTGGAGACCGTCCAAGTGTGTCCAACGGTGAAGCCGTTCGGATGGCTCCAGGTCGACGGCTGGGGGGTGTCAGGGAAGTTCTGCACGTTGCCCAGGTTGTCGTTGATGTAGTTGGCGCGGCCAAAGATCTGGTGGTTCGTCGCCACATTGAAGTCGAAACGGGCGACATGCGAGTCGCGATTCTCGGTGATCGGCGCATTGAAACGATAACCGGCCGTGTTGAGCAGGCGGTTCGGGGCGCTGTCACCCGCGTTGAAATCGTTTGCCGGATATTTGCGCGCCGCATCGGCCAGCGCGGCGATCGCCACCGGGTTGGTTCCCGCGGAGGGGAAGACCGCAGCAATGTTGGCCGCCGTCAGCTGCTCGATCGCTCCGGTCGAGGCATTGCGGTAGCGCACGATCCCCTGACCAAGTGAAGGAAGCGGCACGGTCCGGGTGACCGGAACTCCACGCTTCTCCTGCAGGCCTTCATAGCTGTAGAAGAAGAAGATCTTATCCTTGATGATCGGTCCACCGATCGCTCCACCATAGAAGTGGCGCCGGCGGGCGGGCCGCTTCACGCCGCTCCGGTTGTTGAAGAAGTCGTTGGCGTCGAAGAAGTCGTTGCGGCCGCCATAGAAGAGCGCGCCACGAAACTCATTCGTTCCGCCCTTGGTGACCAGCGAAACCTGGGCGCCTGAAGAACGGCCCTGGCTCGGATTCGCGTTGACCGTCGTCACGCGGAACTCCTGGATGGCCTCGGCGTTCAGTCGCAGCACCGGCGAGGAGAGCGCATTGGTCTGCGCCTCGTTGATGTCGACACCGTCGAGCGTGATATTCGACTGGTCGCTTCGCGCTCCGGCGACGTAACCTTCCTTGGTCACGCCCGCCTGCAGCGTCAACAGCGCCGCTGGATTACGGTCGGGCAGAGGCAGCTGGATGATCTGGTTGTTGCCAATCGCCGTCCCGAGCGTCGCGTCCTGGGTGTTGACCGTGATCTCCGTGCTCGATGAGACCGTGACTACTTCAGTCACCGCTCCCACTTCCAGCGTGAGATTGATCGTCGATGCCGTGTCGACCAGCGTCTTCACACCGGTGGTCACCGACTTCTTGAACCCCTGCGCTTCGACTTCGATGACGTAGTCTCCCGGAGTCAGGGCGGTGATGTTATAAGCACCGTTGCCCTCCGACGTCGCGGTGCGGGTAATGTTGCGTGCTTCGTTCTTGATCGTGATCGTCGCACCGGCAATGACCTGGCCCTGCGCATCCGTGATCGTTCCACGGACGCTCGAGGTCCCGGTCTGTGCCGAGGCACTGGCAACGACTGCCAGGGCGATGATCATCACGCAGACCAAAGAACTGATTGCGGATTGAATTGTTTTTCTCATGCACTCCTCGCAAGAACTGTTAATGTTATCTGGTCGATGCCCGTTGAAAGGGTGAGTCCAGGTCGGGCATCTGCCAAATAGTACAGGCAAGAATTTGGGCTTGTTGACAGCGTTCGATCCGGATTCTTAACTGCCCGGATCAACAAATATTCGAATTACGTAAGATGACTGCTCGGACGCAGGTTTGAATCGGCGATTGGTCAGCTGACCGTTGCGGCGCAGCAGACGGTGGATGACTTTCGAACAAGATCTCCGATACTGCTCAGACCTGCTCTGCCAATGATACTTTCGACGCGCCTAACTATGCAGTTTGTATCAACGGTGAAGAGAATTCACTGCATTAGGAACTTGTAAAGAAAGCAAATCTTATGCCGATTTTATCGGCCGCCATCTGCTCCCTTCGCTTAGCTTCCGTCCCGTGTCTAAAAGGTTTATTTAGAGATATTTAAGCCTCCTAATCCCGCCACGTGGCCCCAATCGAAAGATGGGTCCGACGGCTCTGCTTACCAAATTTATGGATATTGTCCAGATTTTTGAAGATCTCTGCTCACCCAGTTCCCGATTTGGCCCGCTCTGATCATTGGTGTTCCGCGCTCGGGACACTCCGGCGGCCCTTGAACGCCCGGGCGGGCAGAGCCGGTTGGGTGCGGCTTGAACCAGCC
>JBEAVZ010000269.1:0-7616 GCA_041160645.1 Acidobacteriota bacterium | reverse complement strand
CGGGACGATCATTTCCGATCGTCCCGGTCTCCGATCCCGCCCCGTGCGGAGTGGCGCCATTCTTCTCACCAGGTCTACCCTCAATCTGCTGGGGCTCCGCAGTCTGCTCACCGTCGCGTGTTCGTTCACCGGTCGGAAGACGGCGCAGAATGGGCCGGCCGCTTTCGTCGCCACTCACCGTTGCCGCCGGAGACGCCAGTCGCGATCTGATGCCGGCAAAGTCAGAGCTGCTGAGCTGGTATTCTCCCCGGTCCGGAAACTGGTCGATCAGTTTGCGGACTTTGGAGATGCGATCGGCCGTCAGCGGATGGGTGCTGAAGACCTTGGCGATTCCGCCCCCCTGCCGTCGGCCATTTCCCTGGCGGCTCTGAAGCTTTTCGAAGAAGCTGATCAGGGCGTTTGGATCGTAACCAGTCGCCCACATATACTGCGCTCCGAGCCGGTCGGCCTCGGATTCGGCGTTGCGTGAGAACTTGAGGAAGGTGAGGGGCACCGCGATATCGGCGATCTGCTGCAGAATGTAGCCGCTCCATCCGCCCAGAAAGATGAGCGGCAGTGAGGCGTAGCTGAGTAATTCACCCTTCGACGCCTGCTCGATACCGTGGCGGGCTGTGACGTGGGCAATCTCGTGGGCGAGGACGCCGGCCACCTCGGCCTCGTTCTCGGCTGCTTCGAGCAGTCCGCGATTGACATAGAGAAAGCCACCCGGCAGGGCAAAGGCATTGACCTCCGGGGAGTCGATCACCTTGATGGTGAAGGGGATTTTGGCGTCAGAGTGGAGGACGATGTTCTGGGCGATCCGATTGACAAACTCGTTGATCGCCGGGTCGGTGACGAGCGGCGATGACTGATCGATCTCCATGGCCAGTTGACGGCCGATGCCGACCTCCCGGTCGAGGGAATAGAAGGACATATTTCCCTTGTTGATGTCCCGTTTACCGATCAGTTCCGGATTGTTCTTGTCTTCGAGTTGCCCGACCGGCGCCTTTTTTGACTGCGCGTTGGTTGTCAGCGCCCCCGGCGCCCCCAGCGTAAGGCAGAGGATCAGCAAGATGCCCATTCTGAGCCCCGCAGCAATCGTCAGTCCTGAGTTGATTACCAGCTTCATTGGCCACCCCCTTCGCAACAGGCAGTTCATTTTTGACACTTGGATGAACGGGGCAAGCGGCAAAACATGCCGGCAAAACTTGCCGGGTCGGGCTGAAAATTCGATCCGCGAGCTACCGCAAGCTATTTAATCTGGTCTGCTGAGACTAAATACTATACTATCCGACCGCGCCAAATCCGGCAAAAATCTTGATCAAACGAAAACACTCTTGGTGAATCAACAGGTGAATCAGGACGATAATGGAGATCGAAAACAGATCATCGAAAGAGGATGGGCAGGGAAGACTGCTGGCGATAAAATGGCTGGTGGTTATCTTCGCCGGGCTGGCGATCTACCTCAGCCCGACCCCGACCGGAATCACTGATGCCTCCTGGAGGCTGCTGGCCATCTTCATGGCGACGATCGTTGGATCGATCGTCCGGCCGGTCTCTGGCGGAGCGATGGTGTTGCTGGGGGTGGCCGGGGTGGCCATCACGCGGGCGATGCCCGTCAGTGAGGTCCTTGCCCGGACGGCTCCGGACGCCAAGGCGCTCGAGATGTTGCGGCTGAAGTCAGCGCTCGCCGGGTACGCTGATCCGGTAGTCTGGCTGGTGCTGGCGGCGTTTTTCATGTCGCACGGAATGATTCGGACGGGGCTGGGGCGCCGGGTCGCCCTCCTCTTTATTCGCGGTTTTGGGCGTCGTTCGCTCGGTCTTGGCTATGCCCTCGTCGGCACTGACATGCTGCTGGCGACGGTCATTCCTTCGAACGGGGCACGGTGCGGAGGGATCACCTTTCCGATCGCCCGCAGCCTTGCCGAAGAGTACGACTCCCGACCGGGGCCGACCGCGTCGCGCCTCGGGGCCTTCCTGATGGTCTTCGTCTACCAGTGTGAAGTGATCATCTGTGCCACCTTCCTGACCGGTCAGGCTGGGAACCTGGTCATCCAGCGACTGGCCCGCCAGCAGACCGGCATCGATCTCAACTACACGACCTGGATGATCGGAGGGATCGTTCCGGGCGTCATCACCCTCATCGTCACTGGTTTCATCCTCTACCGTCTCTTCAAACCAGAGGTGACCGAGACCCCGGGGGCGACCGAGTTCGCCCGCCGCGAACTGGCCAAGATGGGGCCGACCAGTCTGTCGGAGAAGCTGATGCTGCTCGTCTTTGCCCTGACCGGCCTGCTCTGGGCGACCACCGGAAGGCTCCATTCGATCGACTACTCGGTCGTCGCCCTCCTCGGGATCTGTCTGCTCCTGATCTTCAACGTGGTCGACTGGAAGGAGCTGGTCGCTGAGCGCTCAGCGTGGGACGTCTTCATCTGGTATGGCGGGATGGTGCGCATGGCGGAGGCGCTCGGCGAGACGGGGCTGACCCGCCGTTTTGCTGATTTCTCTTCCGGGATGACCACGGGATGGAGCTGGTGGGCGGCGCTGGCGGTTCTGCTGCTCGTCTACTTTTTCGCCCACTACGCTTTCGCGAGCATCACCGCCCACGCGCTGGCGATGTACCTTCCATTTCTGATCGTCATTCTCGCCGCCGGAGCGCCGCCGTTCCTCTCGGTCGCCCTGCTGGCCTATTTTTCAAATCTCGCCGCCTCCCTGACCCACTACGGGACGACCCCCGGTCCGATCTATTTCGGGACCGGGTACGTTGGGCAGCAGACCTGGTGGCGGCTGGGCCTGATTGCCGCCATTCCGAACATCATTATCTGGTCGACCGTCGGAGTGCTCTGGTGGAAACTGCTCGGCTGGTGGTAGGTGAACCCCGCTGGTCTTGAGCGTCAATGGCCTGATGCCCCCGTCAGCCAAGATCGGCGAGCGCCTGCTGAAACTCCTGGGCCATGCCTGGATGGCCGTGGCGCTGGGCGGCGGCGATGCCATCGTGATAGGCCTGGCGCGCTCCGTCAAGATCTCCGGTCCGGTCGAGCGCCTGGGCCAGCCGACCGTAGGCGGCGCCCTGGTCGTCAGCCTGACCCAGGTAGAGCCGGTATTCAGAGATCGCCTCCCCAAACCGTTCGAGTTTCATCAGTTCATTGGCCAGACCATAACGGACAACACTGTTGGCTGGATCGGCCTCGAGCATCCGCCGAAATAGTTCAATACGTGCATCTGCCATCGCACTTCCCCCTCTGCTGCAGCCCGGCCTGTTTTCCAATAGCCGCGCGAATTTTGGCCAAACCCTTCGACCAATCTTTGTTAATATGCAGGTCGCCCCGGCGGGGACCCGACCTGGTGAATCCTGGTGAATCTTAAGGAGTGGGGAAGGGTAAGGTCAAATCGGGAGCGGCCCCTTGACCGCACACCGGTGGCCAGAGACCCGCGCATTCATTAATTGACAGTACTTTTCAGCACGTGATACTGTGACCCTTTTCCCAGTGCTGGCAGAGACAACGTAAGAGTGGCATAAGAGAGGGCTGACTATGCTCAACCTGGATCCCGGACGCATCATTATCTGGTTTGTCGTATTTCTCCTGTCGCTGACGGTTCACGAATGCGCCCATGCCTGGGCGGCAGAGCGTTCCGGAGATGCGACGGGGCGCTATCTCGGGCGGGTCACGCTCAACCCCCTCCCGCATATCGACATCTTTGGGACGATCATCTTCCCCCTTATTGCGATCACGACCGGGGGGTGGATGTTTGGCTGGGCGAAACCGGTTCCATTCAACCCCTACAACCTGCGCGATCGCCGGATGGGTGAGATCGCGATTGCCTTCGCCGGCCCGCTGAGCAACTTTCTCCTCGCCGCCATCTTTGTTCTTCTCTACAAGATCATCTTCCAGACCTCGCTCCTCTCCGCTGAGCTGCTGGGTGAGCTGACGCAACCGGTCTACACGCTGGTCAACATCGGGATAACGCTCAATATCATCCTCGGAGTCTTCAACCTGATCCCCATTCCGCCGCTCGATGGCCACCACATTCTGCGCAATCTTCTGCCGGACTCCCTGGCGGATCTCTATGCGCAGATACCGTCCTGGATGGGCTTCGTGCTTCTCTTCCTGCTCGTCAGAGCCGGGATTACCGGAATGCTGGTCCAGCCGGTCTTTCAGTTGGTTGATTGGTTTCTCCGCTAGCAGACGAATTGGACTAAATTTACTACCAGAAGACAGATAATCAAGATGGCCAAGAAAAGAATTGTCAGCGGGATGCGCCCGACTGGAAAGCTTCACCTCGGCAATTACGAGGGAGCGCTCAAAAACTGGGTTCAGAAACAGGATCCGTACGACTGTTACTTCTTCGTCGCGGATTGGCACGCGCTGACCTCCGACTATGCCGATACCTCGCGATTCAGAGAGAACAGCCTGGCCATGGTCACCGACTGGCTGGCCGCCGGGCTCGATCCGGCGCGGTCGACGATCTTTCTCCAGTCGCTGGTCCCTGAGCACGCTGAGCTGCACGTCTACTTCTCCGCGGTCACGCCCCTTGGCTGGCTCGAACGGGTGCCCACCTACAAGGAGCAGCGCGAGAATATCACCGACAAGGATCTCGGAAACTATGCCTTCCTCGGCTACCCGGTTCTGCAGGCCGCCGACATCTGTATGTACAAGGCCGATTATGTGCCAGTCGGACAGGACCAGGTTGCCCACGTCGAGTTGACGCGTGAGATTGTTCGCCGCTTCAACAACTTCTATGGCGAGGTCTTTCCCGAGCCGGAATCTCTGCTCACCGAGACTCCCAAGCTGACCGGCACCGATGGCCGGAAGATGTCGAAGAGCTACAACAACACGCTCGAGCTGGCCGATACGCCGGAGATGATCCAGGCCAAGGTGCGGCAGATGATCACCGATCGGACCCGGGTCCGACGGACCGATCCCGGCCACCCGGAGGCCTGCGATGTCTGCCAGATGCACCGCCTCTTTGTCACAAAGGAGGTGGCCGATCAGTATGATGCCGATTGCCGCGAGGCCCGCGGTGGCTGTGTCGACCGGAAGAGGGCGCTCGCCGATGCGCTGATCGCCTATCTTGCCCCGATCACCGAACGGCTGAACTACTACCGGGCCCATCCCGATGAGGTCCACGACGTGATCATTGCCGGCTCGCAGCGGGCACGTGAAGAGGCAGGACGCACGATGGCTGAAGTTCGCCGGGCCATGAATCTGAGTTGGGTATAGGTGACCAGGATGGCTGAACGGCAACCACAACCAGCATCTGCTCCCAATGGGCCCGATGGTCTCGAGCGGGAGATGGCGCAACGCGACGCCGAGAATCGCCGCGACAACTACCGGGTCAGACTCGAGGTCTTTGAAGGGCCGCTCGATCTGCTCCTCTTTCTCATTCGGAAGGATGAGATCGATATCAAGGATATTCCGATTGCCCGCATTACCGAGCAGTATCTCGAGTATCTCAGTCTGATGCAGCAGCTCGATATCGCGGTGGCCGGAGATTTTCTGGTCATGGCGTCGACGCTGATCTACATCAAATCGAAGATGCTGCTTCCGCCCCCGCCGCCTGACGCGACGCCGGATGGCGAGGAGAGCCTGCTCGAAGATCCGCGGGCGGAGCTGGTGGCGCGACTGCTCGAGTATCAAAAATACAAGTCGGCGGCCAATATGCTCTATTCGCGCGGGGAGATCGAGGCGGCCTGCTACACCCGCGGGGCGATCGAGACCGACAAGAACAATCCGGAGGTCTCGGCAACGGTCTTTGATCTGCTGCGAGTCTTTCGGGAGATGCTCAACCGGGCTGAATCGGCTGTCGAGATGGAGATCCATCGAGACGAGGTGACGATGGCCGAGAAGCTCGCCCAGATCAACGCCCTCCTCGATGCGAAGGAAGAGGTCAATGTTCGGGAGCTGTTTGCCCTGTCACGGACGAAGCGTGAGCTGATCGTCACCTTCCTGACCTTCCTCGAGATGGTCAAAGCCCGCCGGATTCGCCTGATTCAGCGTGAAATATTCGGAGAGATCTTTGCCCGCCGTCAGGATGAGGAGGATGGAACCGAAGTGGTTAGTGAATTATGAACGACGAAAAGAATGATCAACCTGAAATCGCTCACCTGGAGATAGAGGTCGCCCCGACTCCGCTGGCTGAAGATGAGCTGGCTCTGTCCGGCTCGACGGAACTTCCGGCTGAAGAGACTCCATCCGCTCCGGCGCCCGACGAGGAGCCGGCAGGACAGGTCGCGTCTGAAGCCGCCGACGTGTCCTCCGCGGCCGACCCGCACGAGGCCGCCTCCCCCATCCGCGAAGAGGAAGATTGGGCGTCCGCGGAGTCGTCAAACCAGGAGCTGGCCACCACAGAGCTTGATGATTTGGTGGACGAGATAGTGGAGGAGTTTCTGGGTGACGAGTTTGGATTGGCTCCGGAAGACGACTTATTGACCAGCGTGGATCAGCCTGGGACAGACGAGGCGGTCGAGGTGAATGGGGTTGTCGAAGTGGATGTCGTCGATGAAGGCTCGACTGACGAGTCGATCACCGCGACCCGTGAAGAGATCAAGCCCGTCATCGAGTGTCTGCTCTTTGTCGCCGAAGAGCCACTGCCGTTCAAGGTTATCTGCAAGGTCCTCGGGACAGTCCCCGAGGAGGATGTCCAGCTCGCCCTCGACAATCTCGTCGCCGAGTATGATGCCCGAGACTGCGGACTCGAGATCCGTGAGGTGGCGGGCGGATGGCGAATTTCGACCCGTCCGCAGCATCACGATTTCATCCGCAAATACCTCAAGACCCGCCCCTCGGCACGCCTCTCGCTGCCAGCCCTCGAGACCCTCGCCGTGATCGCTTATAAACAGCCGATCACTGTCCCGGAGATTCTCGAGATTCGCGGTGTCAGCTCCAGTTCGGCGATCAAGACCCTCCTTGAGAAGCGGCTCATCGTCACCAGGGGGCGCAAAGAGACGGTGGGAAGGCCGATGATGTATGGAACCTCCCGCGACTTTCTGATCCAGTTTGGTCTGAAGGATCTCACCGAATTGCCCAGTATCGAAGATTTCGAAGATCTGGCGCAGTAGCCCGCAGTAGCCCGGGCTGGCGGGGCAAGGCGGCAGGCTTCAGTTGCCGAGATTCTGCAGCGCCGCCGCCGCCGCCGCCCGGGCATTCTGGTTCGGATCACTCTTCGCGACCTCTTCCAGCGTGCCACGCGCTTCGACAATCTTCAGCCTCCCAAGCCATTCACACATCCAGATTCTGATCATCGGGATATTGTTGTTCCTGACCAGTCCGATCATCTCCCGTGTCCCGTTGCGGGTCTGCGGAAGTTTGGTCAGCGTCTCTGTCGCAATTTTGACGATCTCCGGATTGCTCGACTGCATGAAGGTGCGGAGAAATCCGATCGCCTTCTGGTTGTAGGCGTTGTTGTTGAGCTGATTGAAGGTGAGGATCGCGCAGGCCCGCACGCGCATATCCTCTACCCGCTCGACCGGATTGGCGAGCGGGTGGGTGAACATATTGAGGACGGCTGCCCGGGCATGCTGAAACTGGAGGGAGAGGAGTCCGCGGACGAGCGCGGGCCGCACTTCATCCGTTTCGCCCAGGAGAATACTGATCAGCGGGTCGATCGCTTCCTGCTGGCCCGATCGTCCAAGCGCC
>JBEAVZ010000555.1:0-2619 GCA_041160645.1 Acidobacteriota bacterium | reverse complement strand
GTTCGGCCCTCTTCATCAGCGACAACGTCGCGACCCAGATCGACGGCCTCGGTCACATCACGACCGGCGCCGACAACCACTGGTACAACGGCTTTCAGGAGAAGGACTGGGGCGGCAATTTCGGCATCCGCAAGGCCGATGCGACGACCATCCCGCCGATCGTCGCCCGCGGAGTCCTGATCGATGTCGCCGGCGCGCGCGGTGTTGATGCTTTGCCCGCCAATTACCAGATCACCGTCGCCGATCTACGGCAGGCGCTGGCCCGTCAGAAGACGGAGCTCCGCCCGGGTGATGTGGTCTTCATCCGCACCGGCACTCTCCGCCACTGGGGCGAGAACGGCAGCGACCACGCGAAACTGGCGGCGCATGACTCGGCCGGGATCACTCTCGAGACCGCCCGCTGGCTGGTTGAAGAGAACGGCGCGATGATGCTCGGCAGCGATACCAGCGGCCTCGAATACGGGCCGACGGAGGCCGAGACGAAGGCCTATCGCGAGAAGTACCGGTCATTCAATCCGGTCCATCAGTATCTGCTCGTCGAACAGGGCGTCCACATCGGCGAGTTCCACTTTCTGGAAGAGCTGGCCGCGGACGGGGTCTGGGAGTTCTGCTACGTTGCGAGCACCAACAAGATCAGGGGCGCGGTCGCCGGCTTCACCCTCCGTCCGCTGGCGCTGCGGTGAGAGCGCAAGGAACCCTTTCAGGCGGCGTCCCCCTCGACCCCATACCTCTTCAGCCAGTTGTTGAGAGTCTGGTAGCTGGGCAGCCCGACGAGGCCGGCCGCATCCGATCGGTTGCCCGGCGCTTCGGTCAGCGCCCGTTCGAGGTAGTGGCGGGCGACCTCCCCGAGTACCTCCGGCAGATTGAAGCCGTTCCCCAGCCGGCGGTTGAGGACTCCGTCGTCCCGCTTGCCGGAAGGCCGGAGGATCGCCTCGCGCACCTCCTTTTCGCCGATCCGCTCCTGGTGGGCGAGAACGGAAGCGCGGAGCAGCGTGTTCTGCAACTCGCGGATGTTGCCCGGCCAGTCGTGTCCAAGCAGCAGGTTTCGCGCCCCGGGGGTGAGACTCTTCCTTCCCAGATCAAGTTGCTCACTCTCCCGGTTCAGCCGGGTGAGGATATGGTCGATCAGCAGGCCGATATCCGCGCCGCGTTCACGCAACGGGGGGAGCTGGAGGATCGCGACCGCCAGGCGGTAGAAGAGGTCCTCGCGAAATCTCCCGTGAGCAGTCTCCTCGATTAGTGGACGGTTGGTGGCACTGATGACCCGCACGTCGAGCCGGCGGGGCCGGCTCGACCCGAGCGGGGTCACCTCACTCTCCTGGAGCACCCGCAACAGTTTGACCTGGATTCCGCGTGGCAGCTCCGCCACTTCGTCAAGAAAGATTGTCCCGCCATTGGCGCTGATGAAGTGGCCGTCACGCTTCTGCGACGCGCCGGTAAAGGCCCCTTTCTCGTGTCCGAAGAGCTCCGCTTCGACCAGTTCAAGCGGGATCGCCCCGCAATTGACCGCAATGAAGGGCCCCTTCGCCCGTGGGCTGGCGCGATGGATCGCGCGGGCCAGCAACTCCTTTCCCGTCCCCGACTCACCCTCGATCAGAATCGGGATCCGCCGCGGGGCGACCCGCCTTGCCAGGTCGACCAGCCTCTCCATGACCTCACTTCGAAAGACAATATCCTCAAAGCCTGAATTGACCGGAGCCCGGCCGATCGAGAAACGCTCCAGTTCGACGTCCGGCAGAAACTCGGCCGACATTTGAAAGGGAATCGAGACCGTCTGCACTCCAGCCGCCACCGACGATTCGATCAATTCAGCAGAGTATTTGGTTTTGGCGAGGATGATCCAGACTGCGGCCATGGCCGGTGTTCCCGGACTGAGATGGAATGTCAGGTCGACCTGGCGATTCTCAAGCAGACCATCGATAACCTCAACCGCCCTCCGATAAATCTGTTCGAAGTTGGTCGGGCTGGTCAAGCTGACCTCTCTGGTCACCACCTCGACACTGGAGTGCTCTCGTATCCACGAAACGAATCGATCGTTCTTCGTGGATGGGAAATTGCTGAGCAGTACCACCTCGTCATAACCCCTCTGCTGCAGCGCTGAGAGGATCGGTCCAGGAAATGCGCTCAGGTCGTTCTCTGCCGCCCGCAGGTCGGTCATTCCTATCCACGCGATCAGTATTCTTCTCATGATTTTGACAGCGTATAAGAAACATTATCTTTCTACAATAAGTTTTATGTTGGCGATGCTGGAACAAGTGAAATTGACCCGCTGGCAGCCGTTTGTCACCCGATTGTGGACTGGCACGGAAAGTGCGTTTCTGGCCGAAGTTGCCTGCCGAGGTCGCGGCAGTGGGCTGTCTGAGATAACGAGCCGGATCGTCCGAGTGCAACAATTATTAAAATTGTCAGTCGGCTGAACTTTCCTGCCTGGGAATCAGACTTGAGGGTGGGTGGATGAGACCCGGAGAGCTGAGCCAATCAGAGAGGGGGAATAACAGAATGTTTGAAGCGATGGAGAGGCTGGATCTGCTGGTGATTGACCGGCGGTTGGCCGAGAAGTTTCGGGAGATACAGATGATCGGGCAGATAGAACTGACGCGAGCCGATTTCTGGTTACTG
>JBEAVZ010000219.1:0-3620 GCA_041160645.1 Acidobacteriota bacterium | reverse complement strand
CAGTCAGACTATCCTCAGGCAGACCATCTTCAGGCAGGTCCTCCAGCTCTTCGACCGTCTCCGGCCCACGCCCGCCTTGATCGATGGTCACACGGACATTCTGGATGAAGACGTATCCCTTTCCCGGCACGGTCAGAATGTACTCCTGATTCTTGGGAGTATCACCGAGGGATTTGCGCAGTTTGTAGACTTGCTGGGAGAGATTGCTCTCTTCAATGATCTGATCTGGCCAGACCTGACTGAGAATCTGATCCTTTTCAACCAGCTGTCCGGCGGACTCGACCAGAATGAGCAAAATCTCGAACGTCTTGCGCCGCAATGGCACCGGCACATTGTTGAGGTAGAGCCTGTTTCTTCGGGCATCAAGGCGAAATTGACCGAAGTGAAAGATCTTGTCGGAACTCTGTCGCATGTGACCCGTGTGACCCATATGACCCATATGAATAGCTAACTATCGGTTTGGCAACAGATCGGCCTCTCGCGAGTTGCTCAATAATCCTCCCTGACCGACCCTCTCCCTGCTGACTGACCATCTATTTCTTCACAATCCCAATCGTCTTCTTCACAATCCCGATCATCTCACTCCGGATCTTCTCTCGCGGGGAGCTGGTCGGTGGCGTCCCGCGACCCAGAACAGGAGGCTGTCCCGGCGTGTCGAACGGTGCCCCCCCCGGCAAACTCAGCGGGTGTTTTCCAGATCCTGATGCCCGACACGACCTGCCGCCCGCCCCCCACGCTGATGGCGCGCGGCGATGTGCATATTCGATCTCCGCCTGACTGGTACGGATGCGCTTCGGTGGGGGCACAAGAAGTACAACACTCGCCGTGACTAAAGAAAGTCAATATTCGTTAATAATTCTGACCGACCTTGAAAAGGGGCAAGGGTGAGGATTCAAACGAGTCCGGCGCCTTACATAGCTCCGCCGGGCAGACCGACCGGTGGCCATCGCTCCCAGTCTGGTGTAAGCACGCGTCCATTGTCAGGGCAGGATCGGTTTGAAGACCACGCGCCGAGAATTCGTGGGTATCAATAGAAATCTCACTATAGACATAAAACATATTAATAAATCAACCAGCATCATACTTCTGCATTGAGAGAGGATCCGGAGTTCAGGCTGACAACAAATGGCCATAATGAAGCATATCTGCCCTTAAAAGCCTCCAAAGTTAAATTAATTACCCATTTTTATGACGATTTCAGGATTATTCAGATGATTATTAACGACTTTTCAATTATTAATTGAGTACCAAATAAGCAGACAGAAAACTGTCAAGAAGTGCTCGGCTACCTGATCCCGGCACTTTCGATTCAGCACTGGTGATGGCTGAAGTCTCATCGACCAACACGGGCAGCTCCCCTAACGGGGCAGAGAGAAGAAACGACAACAGAATATGTGACAGGGTACGTAGTTAAAGATCATCGGCGTGCCCGACCAGGAAATATTGGCTGTTTTGTACTGCAGAGTTGTCTCCTCTGTAGTCTTGAAGATGGCCGGGAGGTTTTCCCCTTCCGGCCATCATTTTTGGAGCAGCAGCCCTTGCATGCCTCTTCCCGCCCCTCTCAGGCCGGCAGGCGGAGATTATCAGAAGTCAGCGTGCGCCCCTCCCCGGCTCCACCGACCGTCATCAACCGCCCGGGTCTCAAAATGCTTTCTCAACTGCATTCAACTGCGCAGGTATGAAGCACCGTTGACATCAATGATCGTCCCGGTGAGGAAGTCGGTCCCCTCCGAGGCGAGAAAGAGGACGGTCCGGGCCACTTCATCGACCCGCGCGACGCGATTGAGGGGGCTCTGGGCCCGAATGGCCTCGCCAAGCGGGCCGTGGACCTTCGGCGCGACCCGTTCTGTATCGACGAAACCAGGCGCCACGACTCCGACGAATATGTTGTGCGGGGCAAGAGCCTGGGCAAGTGACTGGCTCAGGGCATTGAGTCCGGCCTTGCTGGCCCCGTAGGCCGGCGCGCCGGGCTCACCCCGGAAAGCGCCACGTGAAGAGACATTGACGATGCGGCCTCCTCCCTGGCGGATCATGACCTGGGACGCACAGAATGAAGCATTGGCGGCCCCAATCAGGTTGGTCTGGATGGTCCGGGTCCACGCCTCCTGCCACTCGGCATAGCTGGCCGAAGCGATCTCATGGGGCAGGAAGATAGCCGAGTTGTTGACGAGGATGTCGAGCCGTCCCAGCTCAGCCACGATCCGGTCGATCAAAGCTCCGACCTCGCCCGGATTGGTGATATCGGCCTGGAGCAGCAGGTGTGGCGCTCCGCCAAGGGCCTCGTGAGTCAGCACAGCGTCACTGAGATTCTGGTTGTAATGGACGACGACGGTAGCGCCGGCGGCGGCAAACTGGCGGCAAATCTCACGCCCAATTCCCCGCGCGGCACCCGTCACCAGGACCACTTTTCCGTTAAAGTTCACGGCTACCTCCCTTGGGCGGCCTGCGGCCGCCGATTTGCGGGTTAAAAACGGCGTCAGCCAGGCCTAATGGGCGCGATTAGCCCCACTTGCCCCATCAGACGGCCGCAGGCTGTCGATATACCACTTGAAAGCCATCTTCGCCAGCTTCCAGATCTTGCCCCACTCGATACTTCCCTCTTCACCATAGAGCAGCTTGCCAAGCAGGAGGTCCCGAAACTGGCGCCCCTCGCGGCGGAGCATGAACTCCTTCGCGTAGGGCCGGGCCACATCGAAGAAGGCGAAGTTGGGATCCATGACGATGCCCATGCCCTCGAGCGTCATGATTGCCCGCATAATGTAGGTGAAATGGGCCGGGAGGGTGAAGGGATACTCATAGATGATCTCGGCCATGTCATAAGTCAGATCCTTGAAACGGATCTGCCCAAGCTTGAGGGTCAGGTAGTCGTTGAAGAGCTTCTCAACCACGGGACGGATCATCTCCGGATTGACCGATGGAGCGAGAAAATTGAGATTGATCAGATCCTGGGTCAGGCCGCGGACATCCTTCTCGAGGATATGGAAGAAGGCATCGATCATCAACCCCTGCAAACGGGGTGTGATGCGTCCAACCATCCCGAAGTCGAAGAAGGCCAGCCGGCCATCGGGCATGATGCGCAGATTTCCTGGGTGGGGATCGGCGTGGAAGTAGCCATCCTCGAGCAGCTGCTTGAGATAGGTTCGGGCGACCAGTCTGACCACTTCTGGCGGATCGATTCCCCGCGCCCGAAGTCCGGCCAGGTCGAGCAGCTTTGTCCCCTCGATAAACTCCATGGTCAGAACCCGTGGCGAGCTCAGCTTCCAGTGAATGGTCGGGACGTGGACCTCAGACCAGGAACGAAAATTTGCCCGAAAGACATCGGCATTCCGCCCCTCCTGGATGTAGTCCATCTCTTCAAAGATAACGGCCGCGAACTCGTCGAGCGTCCCCTCCCAGTCGACGCCACGGACTACCTGCGGATAGCGATTGAGGAAGCGGGCCATCCGCCGCAGAACCGCGAGATCGAAATTGATCGTCCGGTCGAGGTGGGGCCGCTGGACCTTGACCGCGACAATCTCACCAGT
Organism: Acidobacteriota bacterium; assembly: GCA_041160645.1. Taxonomy (GTDB): domain Bacteria; phylum Acidobacteriota; class Blastocatellia; order RBC074; family RBC074; genus CAIOZW01. The sequence continues at coordinate 96 of JBEAVZ010000219.1, read as the reverse complement.
GGCAAGCCTGGCCCGGTAGACCTGGCCAAGTGAAGCGGCGGCGATTGGCGTCTGCTCAAACTCGGCATAGAGTTGATCGACCGGCGCCCCGAGCTC
>JBEAVZ010000198.1:0-12366 GCA_041160645.1 Acidobacteriota bacterium | reverse complement strand
TGCGGAAACCGGGTCAGCACGCAGGCCATGGCGTTGCGTGGGCCATAGATCCTGACCAGGCGATCGAGATACCCTGGGGCTGGATCGAAGTGGTGGTGTGAGTCGATGATAAACCGGCGGGCCGGGGCTGACTGGCCAGCCGTCACGCTTCCCCTCACGCAGGCATAAGCGGTCGTTGACGCCGCTCCGATCAGGAAACGGCGTCGTGAATCGTTCTTCTCGCGCATAGATCTCTCCTTGGTCTTGTCGCCACCGCAAAGCCCGATACTTCGCGTCCGAAGAAGTGGTTATACAACCGAACTGGTCCTCTCACAAGATCAGCAGGCACAAGATCAGCAGGCACAAGATCAGCAGGCACAAGATCGGCCGGTCGCGACGGTCGGCCGGGCGGCTCGACCATGGGCGAGGCTACGGCGTCGTCGAGTCGAGAATCCGCAGGGTATAGACCGATTTGCCCTTTCGGGCGGCGACTCCGATCAGGTATTCACCCTGGATCAGTCCGCCGCTGAGTCGCTCGGTCATTCCTCCGGTGCTCGAGCTGGAGTCGAGCAGGTCGTATCCGCCCTGCTGGTTGCGGCGGTAGAGGATCAGGTCGAGATCCGCTTCGTTGAGAAACGAGAGGTCGATCAGGACCGTGACGCGGGAAGTGACGCTGAGGCGGTAGAGGTCGGCGATCGGCAGTTTATCGCCACCGGCCGGCGCGAAGACCAGCTCCCCTGACTCTCCGCTGGCGATATCGCCCTCGATGATGCTCGGGATGGTGACCGGAGTCGCCTGTTCGATGGTGTTGTTTGGCTCGGTCTCCCGCAGCCGCAGCGCGGTGCTCTCGGTGATCTGGAAGATGACCTGTTTGCTCTCGTTGCTCAGCTTTCCGGTCTCCTGATCATAGTTGATCGCGGCGACCTGGGTGACGCCCCGCTGCAAACCTGACGGGATGACCGCGGTCAGCGTCAATCCATTTCCCTCGCTGGTGGGGAAGGCGACATTGATCAGTCTGTTGCTCTGGTAGAACCGCAGCAAGGTGACCACACTGTTCCTGGGGCTGAATCCTTCGATGTTGGGATTGAACCAGCCGGGACCGAAATTGTTGCCGGTCACCAGAATCTGGTCACCCTCCCGGCCGCTGTCGGTTCCGCTGGCGCGGTTGACGATTCGCGAAATGGTCGGGTTGGGCGGCGGTTCAACGGTGTCGTTGACGACGTTGAAACCGAGGGCATTCGAGTCGGGGCTCTCGACGCCGGCCTCATCGAGGACGCGCGCGACGATCGTTGCCCGACCGAGCGGCAATCCGGTCACCGGGACGATCGCGACGAGAGAGGTGCTGCTGGCCCGGCGCACCTCAGCCTCGAAGGTCAGCTGGCTGGCGCCAGTCTGGCCGGCCGGGATAAAGGTGACCAGATTCAGTTTGGGATTGGTGTTGAATCCGCTCCCGTTGATGGTTACCTCGTCACGGGGAGAGCCCTCACTGGGGGAGACGCTCGCCAGTTTGGGGGCGGGGATGATCTTTTGAATGACCGTAAACCCAAGCGGAGCGCTCGGTTCCGAGAGCACTCCGTTTCCGCCATCAACGACAGCTACCTGGATGGTTACTGGTCCGGGGCCAATCTTCGGAACGCGAACCGAGAGGGCCGGTTGTCCGGAAGCGTCGCGGATCATCCGGATGTCTGACGGCGCAAGGACGGTCAGCACCCGGCCGTTGCGGCTGAAGGTGACGTAGTTGCGAATGGCGATCGCGGCGAGGCCGCTGCCGAAGATGGAGATAACGCCGCCCTCGGCCGCTGAGGCGGGTGAGACGCTGGAGAGCGTCGGACCGGGCTGGGTCACCGTGACCATCGAGGTCCCCTCGATCGTCACCCCCTCAAGACTGGCCCTGGCTTCGATCAGCGAGGTCCCCGGCGCCCCCGGGCTGATGGTGAAGGAGGCCGTCGTCTTCCCAGCCGCGATGGCGACATTGGACTGAACCTTGACGACCGATTCGTTGCTGCTCGTCAGGCTGATCGGCAGTCCGCGGGTCGGCGCCGGCTCGGTGAGGGTGACCGTGATCGTCGTTGGTTTCGCGGCGAGGCTGAGGCTGATGGCGAAGGGGGAGAGCACCAGTCCGGGCTGGTTGGTCTCGCTGAGGGCAATCGTCCCCACATCGGTCACCCCGGATCGGGTCGAGAGCGTCTGCGCTGAGAGTCCGCGCGGCGGATTGCCATACTGTTGCGGCACTACCGCCTCTGCCTGGATCGCGTTGCCGTTGATCGCCGGGACATCCGGCAGGCTGAACCCGCCATTCTGATCGCTGATGGCGGCCCGCCCGTTGGCGGTGACCTTGCCGCCCGCCACCGGATCGCCAAAGCTATCGATCAGGCGCCCGGTCACCGTCGTTACCCGCCCGGTCACCGCGGCCATCCAGAATCCCCCGGTGTCGACGATCCGGCCATCCGAGACCACCTGCAGCCGGTCGCCTGAGACCGTTCCGGTCCCCCGTTTGATGAAGCTCCCCGTGTTTGCGTCATAGCGATAGATGTCAATCTTCGTTCCGGGGCCGATCGAGTTCGGATCAGGATTGGGAAAGGTGATCGAGGCGCCGGGCGAAAAGGCGACCCCAATTGGCGTGATCTGGGCAATATTGCTCGAGAAGACCCCGGTCGGGAGCTGAATGCCGGGCAGCCGCGAACGCTCGATGACCGTCACCTGCACGCTCCCGCGCAGAGTGCCATCGGGGAACTTGACCGTCGTCGTCAGCGGGACTTCCAGGGAGACCCCGCGATTGCTGATCGAGGTGGTCCCGACCTTGGGGGCCAGCTGTTCGCGGATCGCGAGCAGGTGCTGTCCCGACGCCGGCCCGACTCGTTCCACTCCGAATCCGATTCCGGCCCCACTTCCAACCTCACTTCCAACCTCACTTCCGGCCCCGATTCTGGCCCCGATTCTGGCCCCGATTCTGGCCCCGATTCTGGCCTCAATTTCGGCCCCCGTTCCCGCCATCTGGGTGATCGACTCCCCGCTCGAATTGGCCATCGCGGTTCCGACGCTGCCGCTGCCGCCATTGATCTGCTGCAGACTGATCGGCTGGGTGACCTGGTTGTCCCGGTCGGCTCGCACCGCGATCTTCAGCGTCACCGATGGAAAGGGGGGATTGGAGCTGCTGGTTCCACCATCGATCTCGAGCAGCGAGACTCCGGTCGGAATGTCCGAGAGGACAAATGTCCCCTGGGGATTGGTTCGGACGCTCATATTCGTTCCGGCCAGACGAACCGTCACGTTGTTGAGGGCGACCGGACTGCTGCTCGCCGAACCGGTCGACTGGACCATGCCGCTGATCGATGTCTTGACGAGGAAGACACTGCTGCTCCGGGCCTCGGAGTTGTTGGTCTGGACGACCACCTGGCCCGATTCAGCCCCAAAGGGAACGATCACCGTCAGTTCATTGGCGGTCGCCGCGACGATGCGGGCCTGGGCTGAGCCGAAGCGGACCGTATTCTCGTTGGCGGTGGCTGAGAAGCCCGAACCGCTGATCGTGATCGTCTCTCCGGCGAGGACCGGACTCTGGGCATTGAACCCGCTCACGGAGAGGGTTGTGCTCGCCGTCCCGGCAAGGTTGATCGAGATTGCATTGGAGGAGACGCCATCGACCACGAGGGTCACATCGATGATGCCGCTGCCGCGCAGGGAGACGGGCAGCTTGATGTTGACCTGGTCGAGTCCGGTGAAGTTGGGCGCCGGGCCGGCATACTCGACCCCGCTCACGATCCCCCCGATGACGGCGGAAATATCGGCCGTCGCGGCATTCCGGATACCTGTTCCATAGAGGATCAGAAAAGCCGGTCTGGCAGTGCTGCCGACATCGATCGGAGCCGGGATCAGCGTGCCGGGATTGACCGGGTCGGGCGCGAAGGGCGGCCTCGAGTCGAACACGAACTGATTGTTCTCGTTGATTCGACCGGTCAGCCCGGCCGGCGCGCCGGTTCCATTCGCGTTGGCCGTGAAGATCGATGGTGAGGTGGGCGCGACCCGGACCGTGCCGCTCGAGACAACCTCGTCGCCATTGGCCTGGATTGCGCGAACCACTACCGTCGCCTCGCCAGTGGCCGTGCTCGCGGGAAGCTGGTAGTTGATCTGATTCGAGGAGACAAAGAAGAGCGGCGCCGCGACCCCGTTGACCGTGACCCTGGTGCTCAGCAGGTTTGTGGGCAGTGGCTGGGTTGAAGCGGCGAGCGTCCCGGTGGCCAGCTGGGTGCCAAAGGCGGCGACAATCGATCCGGGTGCCAGCGGTGATTGCTGTCCGATGTAGCTGGCCGCGGAGACGCTGGTCACCGGGACGCTGTTCTGAATTGTCGCGGCGGCCCGCGCGCGACCATGGCCAAGGCTCTCCAGTGAGGTTCTGGTCGCCACCGTCAAGAGCAAAAGCCCCAGTGCAAATAACAAGATTAGCCGCAAATTGACTCCTGAAATCGATCGATTCATGTTCCCGTCCTGTCCCTGGTCTCTGTCAGTTTTAATCAGCCCCGGCTTCTCTCTCGTGGAAGGCGGGTCGGCACCGCTTCGATGACTATTTTACGATCTCTGTTCGCCTGCGTTCAGGAAAAATTTCAGCCAGTTCGAATTGGTGCGCAATTTGGCCAAAGTTTGCGTTTTATTTGGCCTTCATTTGGCCAGACTCGCGTGAAAGCCGGCCTAATTTGCTCTCCCGACAGACAGGTGCTTGAGGTTTGGCGCGGCTCTGAATTAAACTCAGGCCTCGTCGCGGTGATGTTCTTCTACGCACAAACGAACTACCAAAATCAGGGGCAGACAACCATGGCAATCAGACGGATTGGACTATTTCGACAACCTGGGCGGCGCCGGCCCGGACTCTCCCCGTGTTCGAGCGATTCGAACCGAAGGGTCGACCAGCGGTTGTGGCAGCGGGGAGGGGTGTTGTTGATCCTCCTGGTAATCTTCTCGATTCTCAACATCGAGCGTCCGGAGGCGGTCAGTTCATCGGCCAAACTTTCACGCGAAGCCTATGGCATTCTCCAGAAGAACTGTTTCAGCTGTCATGGCGTCGCGCGGACCAGCGAACTCGATCTCCGGGCCGGCGCGACGATCCTCAAGGGGGGCGCGAACGGACGGGTGCTGGTGCCGGGCAACCCGGAGGAGAGTCGACTGTTTCTGCTGGTGACCCATCAGGAGAAGCCGGTCATGCCGCCGACCGGAAAGTTGAGTGAGGCCGATATCGAGACCCTGCGGCAGTGGATTACCGCCGGAGCCCCGTTTGATGGTTTTGCGCCGGTCGAGGCCGAGAAGGCGACCGCGCCGCTGGCCGTCCGGCCATTTACCCCGGCGGAGCGCGGATACTGGGCCTTCCAGGCCCCGCAGCGCGTCGATCCGCCTACCGTGGCCGACGCGCGCTGGAGCGCCAATCCGATCGACAGATTTCTCTATGCGGGCATGGCGGCCAAGGGGCTCAAGCCGTCCGCTCCCGCCGATCGCCGCACCCTGATTCGTCGGGTCACGCTCGATGTGACAGGTCTCCTTCCGACGCCCGAAGAGGTCGAAGCGTTTGTCAGCGACCGGCGTCCGGATGCCTGGGAGAGGCTGGTCGACCGCTTGCTCGCCAGTCCGCACTACGGCGAGCGCTGGGCCCGCCACTGGCTCGACGTCGTTCGTTACGCCGATTCCGGCGGCTTCGAATTTGACATCGATCGTCCTGAGGGCTGGCGTTACCGGGACTATGTCGTCAAGGCGCTGAACGATGACAAGCCCTACGATCAGTTCATTCGGGAGCAGCTGGCCGGAGATGAGTTCGCCCCGGACACCAGTGACGCGATGATTGCCACCGGCTTCCTGCGCCTCGGCCCGGACGGTGAGGATCGCGGCGAGCGGGCACGCCAGGATGCGCTCGATGATGTGATCACGACGACCTCGCTGACCTTTATGGGGATGACGGTCGGATGCGCCCGTTGCCATGACCACAAGTTCGACCCGATTCGCCAGGCCGACTTCTACCGGATCCAGGCTGTCTTCAGTCCGGCCCAGCCGATCGACTATCCGGTCGTCCCGGCTGAGGTGGTGACGGCCCACAAGGCGGAGGTGGCGCGGATCGACGCACTTCTCAAGCCGCTCAAGGGGGCGCGGCGCGAACTCGAAGCCCCCTATGTCCGCCTGCTCATCGAAGAACAGGTCGCCGGCCTGCCCGAATACATGCAGATTGCCTGGCGGACGCCCGAGGCCGCGCGGACCGAGGGGCAGAAGCTGACCGTGCAGCAGATCCGCAAGGTTCTGGAGATCGACCGGCAGGCCCATCGTTTCAGTGAAAAGGAGATGATTGCGCGCATGTCGGCCGCGGATAAGCAGCGGCACGAAGAGCTCTCGACCCAGATCACGGCCCTGGAACGGCAGAAACCGAAGCCTTACCCGACCACCCGGGCAATCTCCGAAAAGTCACGGATCGCGGCGCCGACCTGGTTCCTGCACCGCGGCAGTGTCGAATCGCGCGGCCCGGCGGTCGATCCGGGCACCCTCGGCGTGCTCGGAGACTTCAACTTTCCCGAGCCTCCGCCGAATGCCTCTTCGACCTGGCGGCGGCGCGGCCTGGCCGAATGGCTGACCCGGCGTGACAATCCGCTCACGGCGCGGGTCATGGTCAATCGCCTCTGGCAGCACCACTTTGGCGAGGGGATCGTCCGGACGCCAAGCAACTTCGGCAAGCTGGGCGAACCGCCCAGCCATCCCGAACTGCTCGACTGGCTGGCCCTCGAATTCATCGGGCGTGGCTGGAGCATCAAGCAGATGCACCGGCTCATGCTGACGTCGGCGGCCTACCGGATGAAGAGCGATGACCTGGCGGCCAGCTCCGAGATCGATCCGGAGAACCGCCTCTTCTGGCGGATGCCGCGCATGAGGCTCGAGGCGGAGGTGATCCGTGACCTGATCCTCGATGTCTCCGGCAACCTCAACCGCACGCTCGGCGGCCCCTGCGTCTATCCGTACATCGATCCAAAGCTCTTTCAATCGAGCACCAAGCGCACCTGGCCGGGCAAGCCGGACGATGATCCATCGACCTGGCGCCGCAGCCTCTATGTCTATTCGAAGCGGTCGATTCGCTATCCGCTCTTCGAGACCTTCGACCAGCCGAATCTGATCAACTCCTGCGAGCGGCGCAACCGCTCGACGATCGCGCCGCAGGCCCTCCTGATGATGAACAACAACTTTGTCATCTTCGAGGCCGGCAAGTTCGCGGAGCGGCTGCGGGCCGAGGCCGGGAACGATGTCGATCGCCAGGTTGAGCGGGCCTATCGGCTCGCCCTCGGGCGGGTCCCGACTGAGTTTGAGCGCACGCGCTCGATCGACTTCATCCGCACGACGCCAAACGGTCTGGCTGAGTTCTGTCAGTTGATCTTCAACCTCAATGAGTTCATCTACCGTCAGTAAGGGAGCCGAGATGAGACCACCAAACTATCTGTCACGCCGTGAACTGCTGACGCGCCTCGGTGGCGGAATCGCCGGTGTCGCCTTCGCCGATCTGCTCGGTCAGGATGGGCGGCTGGCGCAGTCGCCGGCCAGCCCGATCAATCCGCTTGCGCCGCGAGCGCAACACTTTCCGGCCAAGGCCAAGGCCGTTATCTCGATCTTCTGTTACGGAGGGGTGAGTCAGGTCGACACCTTCGACCACAAGCCGATGTTGCTGAAACGGCAGGGTGAGGCCATGACCGGGGTCGGCGAGATCATGCCATTCATGGGCACGCCAGGCGGGTTGATGCCGTCACCCTGGCAGTTCAAGCGGCACGGCCAGTCGGGGATTGAGATCTCCGAACTCTTCCCGCACGTCGCCGAGCACGCCGATGATCTGGCGGTGATTCGATCGATGACCGCCCTCAGCCCGGCCCACGGCCCCGCCATCTTTCAGATGTGCACCGGCAGCATCCTCCCCGGCCATCCAAGCGTCGGGTCCTGGGTCACCTATGGCCTTGGCAGCGAGAACCAGAACCTGCCCGGGTTCATCGTCTTCACTGACCACCGGGGCGGCCCAATCAATGGCGCTCCAAACTGGGGCAACGGATACATGCCCGCCGCATTTCAGGGGACACCCTTCCGCGACTCGGGCGACCCGATCGTCGATCTCCACCCGCCGCAGGGGCGAACCCCCGAACAGCAGCAGAAGTGGCTCCGTTTGCTGCGCGAGCTGAATGAGAAGCACCGCGAGCAGAACCCCGAGGACACCGAACTGTCGGCGCGCATCCACTCCTATGAACTGGCCTTCCGCATGCAGAACCATGCCAGCGACGCCATCGACATCAGTCGCGAGTCGGCCGCGACGCAGCGGCTCTATGGGGTGGGCGAGAAGCCGACCGACTATTTTGCCCGCCAGGCAATCATGGCCCGCCGTCTCGTCGAACGCGGGGTGCGTTACGTCCAGATCTTCTCCGGTGGCGGAAATTTCGATCCCTCCTGGGATGCCCACTGGGATCTGAAGGGCAATCACGGACTCCACTGCGCGGAGACCGATAAGCCGATTGCCGGCCTGATCAAGGATCTGAAGAGTCGGGGGCTCTTCGATTCGACGATCATTCTCTGGCACGGCGAGTTTGGCCGGATGCCGATCTCCGAGCGGATGGATGGCCGCGACCACAACGCCCATGGTTTCAGTGTCTGGCTCGCGGGTGGTGGGATCAAGGGGGGAACCGTAGTCGGCGCGACCGATGACTTCGGCTACCGGGCGATGGAGAACAAGAAGACGATCTATGAACTCCACGCGACGATTCTGCACCTGCTGGGGCTCGATTACGACCAGTTGACCTATCGATTCAACGGTCGCAACATGCGGCTGACCGATGTCCACGGGCGGGTCATTAAAGAGATTCTCGCCTGAGCTGGTTGAGAGGTCGGCACGCCTGGCAAGGTGGTCGAAGCTGGCCAACCTTCAGTGACCGCGTTCGCGGTCACCGGGAGCGATCAGTTCAGAGCCATCGGCCCAGTTGGCGCACGCAGGAATTGTGCCTGATTCAGGAATATCGTCCGATTCAGATATTGATTGCCAGGCCGGAGGTATTTCAGATGAGCAGTAACTTTGATCTGTTGGGGAGCCTTTTTCTGGCGGGAGCGGGTGGGAATCTGCTGCTGCCCCTCTTTATTATCTTTGTCTCGGCGAAGCTGGCGGCTGAGATCTTTGAGCGGTTGCGGCAGCCGGCGGTGGCCGGCGAGATTCTGGCGGGGATTCTGATCGGACCGAGTCTGCTCGGGCTGGTCGCGCCCAACGAACTGACGACGGCCCTCGCCGAGATCGGCGTCATCTTTCTCCTCTTTCTGGTCGGGCTCGAGACCAAGCCGGCGGACATCTTCCGGGTCGGCGGGCGGGCGCTGGCGGTCGCCATCTGTGGCGTCATCGTTCCGTTCATCCTTGGCTGGGCGGTCATGCTCGCCTGGGGAACGAGCTCGATCGAATCGATCTTTGTCGGCTCGGCGATGGTCGCGACCTCGGTCGGGATCACCGCCCGGGTCCTGGGCCAGATGGGGCTGCTGGGACTCGATGTCAGTCGGGTCATCCTCGGGGCGGCCGTGATCGACGATATTCTTGGTCTGTTGATTCTCGCGGTCGTCAGTAGCATGGCCAAGGGCAACATCGACTACCTGCAGATTATGACCACCGCCGGGATGGCGATCGGCTTCACCCTGCTGATCATTGTCATTGGCGCCCGGACCGTCAACCGGATTCGCCCCCGAATCGAGCGGTTGAAGGTTGGCCAGTCCTACCTGATCTTTGGCCTGTCACTCTGCCTTGGGCTGGCGCTCATCGCCAGCTACATCGGTGTAGCGGCGATTATCGGCGCCTTTCTCGCCGGCATGGCGCTCTCTGAGGCCTCCGAGCATACGGATATGCCCCACCAGGCCGAGGCGGTGACCGAGTTTCTCCTCCCCTTCTTCTTTGTCAGCATCGGCATGCAGCTGAAGCTGGATGCTTTTCTCAATCGGTCGATCATTGCCATGGCCGTGGTCATCACCCTGCTGGCCGTCCTCTCCAAGCTGGTTGGATGTGGCGCGGCGGCCTGGTCGATGGGCCGGAAGAAGGCCGTGCAGGTCGGGATGGGCATGGTTCCGCGGGGCGAGGTCGGAATCGTCGTTGCCCAGATTGGGCTGGGTCTCCACGTCATCACTGATGGCATCTACGGGGTGGTTCTCTTCATGGCGATTGCGACGACGCTCATCGCCCCGCCGTTCCTGACCCGCCTGTTTCGCCACGAGACACGGGTTGACGAGCCACCGATCCTCCCCATCACCAATATTTCCTGAACATCGAATGGAGCTGTGATGACCTTGATCAATTTCCGGACTGTCGCGACGTCAGTCTTGCTGACATTTCTGCTGGGGATCAGTTCGTTCGCCCAGGACCGGGCGCGGATCGAGGAGGAGACGATGCGCCACTTCCAGGCGATCCTCCGCCTCGACACCAGCAATCCTCCCGGCAATGAGAGACTGGTGGTCGACTATCTCAGGGGCGTGCTGGAGCGGGAAGGGATCGAGACAAAGACCTTCGCCCTCGATCCGCAGCGTCCCAACCTGGTCGCCCGGTTGCGGGGCAGCGGCAGGAAGCGGCCGGTTCTGATCATGGCCCACACCGATGTGGTCAAGGTCGATCCGTCGAAGTGGACCCATCCGCCCTTCGCGGCGACTCGCGAGGGCGGGTATGTCTATGGGCGCGGAACGGTCGATGACAAGGACAATGTCGTCGCCGGCCTGATGATCATGCTCGAGCTGAAGCGGCAGAAGATCCCGCTCGACCGGGACGTCATCTTTCTTGCCGAGGCCGGGGAAGAGGCGAGCACCAAGTGGGGAATTCAATATATGGTCGATAACCACTGGGCGGAGATCGACGCTGAATACTGCTTTGCCGAGGGGGGCAGCGTTACCCGCACTGATGGCAAGATCCGTTTCGCCTCGGTGCAGACATCGGAGAAGATTCCGTACCGGGTCACCCTGACGGCCCGTGGCCCGGCTGGGCATGGCTCAGTGCCGCTGCGCACCAACGCGGTGGTCCACCTCGCCAACGCCGTCGCCCGTGTCGCCGCCTGGCAGACACCGCTCCGGCTCAATCAGACGACGAAGGCCTATTTCGAGCGTCTGGCGACGATCAGCACTCCCGCGGAGGCGCAGCGATACCTCGGACTGACCGATCCCGCGCAGGCGCCCGCAATTCAGGAGTATCTCGCGGTCAATGAGCCCCGCCACCACTCGATGCTCCGGACCTCGATCTCGCCGAACATCTTCAATGGCGGCTACCAGGTCAATGTCATCCCCTCAGAGGCAAAGGCGATCCTCGATGTGCGGGCGCTTGCGGATGAGAAGATCGAGCGGCTGCTGGATGAGATCCGCGGGGTGATCAATGACCCCGTCGTTACGGTGACCATGGATGAGCAGAATACCCGGCCGGCCGCCCCGCCTTCGCGGATCGATTCCGAGGCCTTCCGGATTCTCGAGGCGGTGGCCACCCGCCACTACAATGCGGTCACCTTGCCGACCATGAGCACCGGCGCCACCGACATGGCCTATCTGCGGGCCAAAGGTGTCAATAGTTACGGGGTTGGTCCGCTGATCGACAGCGAGGATGGACCGCGTGGTTTCGGCGCCCATAGTGACCAGGAGCGGATTCTCGAGGAGTCGCTCCACAAGTTTGTTCGCTTCCACTGGGATGTGGTCGTCGAACTGAGCCGGGCGAAATAACAGGTGATAGCGATGCGCGAGACGACGCTCCGCCTGCTCTGCCAACGGTCGATGATGCCGCTCCTGGCGGGCCTGGCGATGTCGCTTGGCTGGGGCATTCGCGGTGATTATGGCCACGAGGCCGGAGCGATGCTCCCCGGCGCCATGCTTGCTCTGGCGATCGTGCTCACCGCCGGTCGCGCCGACTGGCTGGCGCGTGGCGGCACACTGGCCATGCTCGGGGCGCTCGGCTGGGCCTTTGGCGGCCAGATGAGCTATGGCGTGGTGATTGGATATACTGCCGCCCCGACCTTCGCCGATGTCCTCTATGGCTATGCTTCTCTCTTCACGATCGGGGCCCTCTGGGGAGGCATCGGGACGGGTCTTCTCGCGCTCGGTCTGACCTGGAAGCGCGCGCGGCTCGAAGCCTTCGTTCTTCCCCTCGTCACACTCTACGCCCTCTGGTCTCTGCTTGACCTCTCTGGCCTCACCGCGCGACTTGAAGAGCGCTGGTCATTCCACGATACCGACTGGGTGGCGGCGACGACGGCGCTCGTCATTGCCGCCCTCTTCTCCGTTCGTCCAGGTCCCCGGCGCGAGGCGGGCCGGCTGATCCTCACTCTCGCCGGCGGCTGGTGGGTTGGTTATGGTCTGCTGACGCTGCTTCTTGGCCTGCGCATGACCCCGCCGCGGAGTGACAAC
>JBEAVZ010000188.1:0-2699 GCA_041160645.1 Acidobacteriota bacterium | reverse complement strand
CGCCACCGGGCGGGATGTCCTCGATGAACTCGCCCTCAAGTATGCCCTGCCCCGGCTGATCATCGAACATCGCGAACTGAGCAAATTGAAGGGCACCTATGTCGATGCCCTGCCCGGTCTGATCGATCCGGCCGATGGCCGGATTCACACCACCCTCAACCAGACGGTCGCGGCGACCGGGCGACTCTCCTCGACCGACCCCAATCTGCAGAACATTCCCATTCGGACCGCGATGGGGCGGCGGATCCGCCGGGCCTTCATTCCGGCGCCGGGCTATGTCCTGCTCTCGGCCGACTATTCACAGATCGAGCTGCGACTGCTTGCCCACGTCACCCAGGATCCGGTCATGTTGCGGGCTTTCCAGAGCGGCGAGGATATTCACGAACGAACCGCGCGCGAAGTTTTCGGGGCACGCACGGCCGAAGAGCAGCGCGAAAAGCGGCGGGTCGCGAACATCGTCCACTTTGGCATCGCCTACGTCCTCGGACCGTATGGTCTGGCCCCGAGGGTTGGAATGTCGCGCGCGGAGGCGAAACGGGTCATCGACGACTACTATCGCACCTATGCCGAGGTGAAGCGGTACATGGACGAGCTGCCCGAAAAGGCCCGTGCGGCCGACTGCACCGTGCGGTCAATCTATGGGCGGCTCCGCCACCTGCCGGAACTGAAGGGCAAAGGCGCGCTCCGGGCGGCCGCCGAGCGTGAAGCGGTCAACATGCCGATGCAGGGCTCGGCTTCCGATATCGTCAAACTGGCCATGATTGGCGTCGATAGAGCCTTGCGACAGGCGAAGCTGAAGGCGCGGATGATTCTGCAGGTCCACGATGAGCTGGTGCTTGAGGTGCCACGGGCCGAGGTCGAAGCGACCAGTCAGCTGGTCAGAGAGACGATGGAGCAAGTGGCCAGACTCGATGTTCCCCTCCCCATCGAGATCGGGATTGGCGACAACTGGATGGATGCCAAGCCCTGAAGATGGTCAGGCGTGGTCAGGGCCGCTCTGGGTCTCCTCCCATCCGCGGAGCGTCTCCGTCAGATGGGCAATGAGCATCTGCTTGGCCGACGGACCGTCACCGGCGGCGATGGCCTCGACAATCCGCTGGTGGCCCTGGATGGCCACCTCGACATTGTGCTGGTTGAAGACCGTCTGGAGCCGCTTGTGGTAGAGCAACTGCGTCAGGGTCTCCATTACTCCGCTCATCAGCTGGTTGCTGGCGGCCCGGGCCAGCGCCCGGTGAAAGCGCATATCGTGCTCGATCAGGATCACCGGATCGTTCCGGTTGGCCTCCATCGCGGCAATCTCCCCCCGCAGACTCGCCAGATCGGCCTCACTGGCGCGGGCCGCCGCCAACTCCGCCAGCCCTCCCTCGATGATCCCCCGCGCCTCAAAGAGCTCCTGCGTCCTCGTCCGGTTGATCAGCGTCAGAAACTGCATTGGCTCGGTGAAGACCTCGGGAATCGACTCGGCGATGTAGGTTCCCGAACCGGGCCGCGCTCGAATGATCCCCATGACCGAGAGCGCCTTGAGGGCCGTCCGGAGCGACGGGCGGCTGATCTTCAGTCGATCCGCCAGGACACGCTCCGGCGGAAGACGGCTCCCGGCCTCCAGTTCACCACTGATCAGCAGTTCCTTGATCTGTTGCACGACGTGCTCAGTGATGCCGGTTCGATCGATGGACGAGATAACACTTGGCGAATCGCCATCCTGAGGGTTGGACATAAGACTCCTCTTCACTGGCTCAATAATGACTGGCTGGCTCTGGCCTCGATAACAGGCCTTCGCCGGACGATGCTCGCGGCCATCCCGACCAAGCGCTGCGCAGCAAACTTCGTGGAGCAGCCCGTCAGGCCTTGACCCCGCCATTGTAGAGCCATCCGCCATCGACAAAGATCGTCTGTCCGGTGATATAGTCCGAGGCCTCAGAGGCAAGCAGGACCGTCGCGCCAGCCAGATCGGAGGGAGTCCCCGGACGCCCGAGCGGGATCACACTGACCGCGCTGTCATAAAGTTCCGGCACCGAGAAGAAGGCATCGGTCATCTTGGTCCAGAATCGGCCTGGGGCGATGGCGTTGACGCAGATCCGGTCTCCGGCATACTCGAGTGAGAGCGCCCGGGTCATCTGCCGCATCCCGCCCTTGCTGATCGCGTAGAGCGCGATATTCGGGACGACCAGCTCAAAGATGATCGAGCCGACATTGATGATCTTGCCGCCGCCGCGTTGCCGCATGACGGGGCGGGCCGCCTGGGCGGCAAAGAAGGCGCCCTTGAGGTTGACGGCCATGATCCGATCCCAGTCGTCTTCGGTGAAGGTCTCGATAGGGCGGCGAAAGTTGATTCCCGCCGCATTGACCAGTATATCGAGACCGCCATAGTGGGCGGCCGTCTGGGCGACCATGGACTGGACAGCGCTCACCTCACCAACGTCGGTTGGGACGACCAGCACACGACGACCAAGCGCGCGAATCATCTCCGCCGCCTCCTCCAGCTCTCCCGTCGAGCGTGAGGCCAGGGCAATATCCGCGCCGGCATGGGCCAGCGCGAGCGCCATCCCAAGGCCCAGCCCCCGCCCGCCTCCGGTGACGAGTGCGACCCGACCGGCCAGACTGAACGAGGGCATCCTGAACTCACTATCGAGCGCCATCCGCCGCGGCGCACCGGCCCCGGCCAACTCCTCAGAACTCATAAAGATCTCCATTCATAG
>JBEAVZ010000185.1:0-5955 GCA_041160645.1 Acidobacteriota bacterium | reverse complement strand
GCCACGGATGGACCCAGACGGCGACGATCGAGGCCGATCAGAGCGGCAATTCGAGCCACATCGAATCGCATCTGCTGGTGACCCGCGATGGTGGTCGATCCTGGACGGAAGAGTTCCGGTTGATCGGGCGCCATAGCCTGCTGGCCTCGTTCATCCGCGAGAACCAGTGCTGGGTCTTGACCGACCGCGGGGCGCTGCTGATCGGTCGACCCAATTGAGCGGCGACTACCCTGGATTGGCGCAGCGGAGTATACTCGCTGCCGGGTTGAGTGGTGTTGATTTGAGATAAATGAGGAGAGAGAAGTGGAAGACCTTCGCCAAAACTATCTTGTCCGGGCAGCTGTCAGACTAGTGTTCATCGTGGTGGGGCTGACCATCCTGAGTGGCGGAGCGCTCGAGGCGCTCGCGCAACGGGCGGATCTGCGTGATCCGCAGAACTCGCAGCGGGGGCGGGAGCTGCTGAAGATGTCGATTGCCGCGCGGGGTGGGCAGTCATACACCGGAATCCGGACGATCACCGCGACGGGGCTCTTTACGCCCTTCGACAAAGGACTCTCGCAGAATCCCTCGTCGTTTGAGAACTTCATCGTCTATCCGGATCGGGAGAGGGTCGAATTTGGCAAGGGAAAGAAGAAGGATCGCCGGCTGCAGGTCAACGTCGGGCGCACGGGCTGGGTCTATGACGGTGACGCCCAGACATTGAAGGATCAGAACGACCAGCAGCTTGCCGACTACGTTGAGGGCACCGAAATCGATCTGGATCGTCTTCTGCGCGGCAATCTCGATGATCCGCAACGGAGGATCGTCTACGCCGGACGCGAAGAGGTCCGACCCGGTGAACGGGCGGAGATGGTGATGATCGAGCTGGATGCGAACCGCCAGATCTCCATCCTCCTCGATCGCGCCAACCATCTGCCGATCAGTCTGATCTATGAGAAGAGCCGGAATGGCAGTCTGACCCGCCAGGAGATCCGCTTTTTCCAGTATGTCAGTTATGACGGAGTTCTCTTCCCCAATATTGTCGACTTCTACCGTGACGGGGTCCAGGAGAGTCGGGTTACTTACCAGACGATCCGCCTCAACAAGGAGATCGACGGGCGGCTCTTCGCCAAGCCAGCCAGCATTAAAGAAGTGAAATAGGGTAATAGAGCAATAACTTACCCGGGGCGTGGATCGACGCACCGCGCAAATATTCTGAACTTTGACGATGACACTGGCGTATCTTGCGGCAGAGAGTATGAGAGGAACCGGACGAGCAGCAGGGCCGGGGAGAGGAAAAAGTTTGTGGGAGCAGACGCGTCATTGATCAAATCTGATGGTGAGCTGGTCCGGCGGTGCCGGGCGGGCGACAGCGGGGCCTGGGAGGAGATAGTCCGCACATTCTCGCGGCGCGTCTACAACCTTGCCTACCGATTTAGTGGTCGCCACGAGCAGGCCGAAGATTTGACGCAGGAGGTCTTTGTGCGGGTCTACCGGTCACTTGACCAGTACGATCCGTTGGCGGGCGATCTATCTAACTGGCTGATGCGCCTGGCGCGTAACCTGGTGATCGATGACTATCGCCGCCGCACTCGTACTCCGACCGATCTGGGGGACGACCTCGAAGATCACCAATTTCATCTGCGAAGCGGCCTCGACGCCCCGGATCAGGGAGTTGAGCGCTCGGAAAGGGCGCGCCAGGTTCACGCGGCAATTGGGCGACTGCCGGCCGATCTACGCGAGTGTGTGGTGATGCGGGACATCGAAGAGATGAGCTATCAGGAGATTGTCGAGATTCTCGGCATTCCGCTCGGTACCGTCAAATCACGGATCAACCGGGGGCGCATCGAGCTGGCCCGCATTCTGCGACGAATGAAGGTGGTCGACATCTGATCGTCACGTTGCGCCAGCTTTGAGCCGGGCGACCGGTCGACTGCTTGAAGATTTTAGACTTGAAGTTGCTTTAGAGATGATGATGGAGTGCAACCGATTTCAGGACCTGGTGACGGACTACCTCGAGGGGACGGTGAGTCCACGGCTCCGCGCCGAGTGCGCCAGCCATCGCCTGATCTGCCGTGACTGCCGTGACCTCTATGACAGTGTGCGGGCGACGGTCAGGACGCTCAACGAATGCGGTGACGCGGAAATCCCCTCCCCGGCGGCGCTCACCGAGCGGATCATTTCAGCAACGAGAGCCGGAGATATTCTTGGCTGTGCCCAGTTTGACCAGCTGATTGAACTGTACTTTGACGGGGTCATTCTTGCGCCCAATTATCATGGATTCCAGCACCACTTTCTGGTCTGTCCGAAGTGTCGACGGCTGATTGCCGGGATCGAGGAGGCGATCGGGCTCTGCCAGGAGATGCGCGAGTCTGAGGTCGAAGTGCCCGTCAACCTGCCCGAACGGATCATCGAGATAACGACTGGGCGGGTGGAGAGAACGCGTTGGTCGCCGGGCCTCTTCAGCGGCGGCGTAGACGTCGCCCGGATGGCCGTGGCCGCGCTGATCATCGCTGCGAGCGGTCTGTTGATCCTCTCGCGCTATGGGAGCATTGCGGGGATGGCCTCCCACGCCAGTCTGCAGGTAGATACGATTGTCAGCGAGGGACAGGCGAAGATTAATCGAACGAGTGACGTCGCCCGTGGCAATTTTGTGCGGCTCTCCAGAGAGATGAACCAGTTGATCGATGGCGCGGATTCCCGGCCCGAGCCGGCGGAGCGGGCGCGGGGTGGCGAGTAATGACGTGTGCCTATCATCCAGGTCAGCCGATGACCGCCAGTTGCCAATCCTGCCGACGCAATCTCTGTCGGGCGTGTGACCATCGTATTCGCGGTCTGCCCTACTGTCAGGACTGTATCGTAGCCGGAATCGAGTTGTGGCGACTTCAACAGCAGCGACCATCGAGCCCCTGGGCCAACTCGCCGGCCGCAGGAAATCCCCTCCCGCTTGCCAGGTCGAAACGATCCATCCTGCTCGCGCTTCTCTGCGGGATCTTCCCCGGACTTGGCGCCGTCTACAATGGCCAGAACGTCAAAGCGCTGCTCCACTTCACCCTCATTGCCGGTCTGTGGACATTAGCGGATCTCTTCAGCGGGAGTCTCGAATCACTGCTGGGCGGCACGGGCGTCGCTCTCTATATCTATTCACTGATCGATGCCTGCCGGACAGCCCGTCAGGCCAATCTGGGGATCGATCCGCAGAGCGAGGACGAGCGAATCCGCGCCTGGCTGAGGGGGCATACCAATCTGGCCGGCATTGGGTTGATTGGGATCGGCTCGCTGACGACTATCAATACCATCTTTCCGGAGCTTCTCAATCGCTTCTGGCCGGTCATTCTGGTCCTGCTCGGACTTTTTCTGGTTCGCCTGCCCCTCCGGTTGAGCGCCAAATAGACCAAATAGAAGGTAATGGCCGCCCACGCGGAGTGGAGCCTGGACGCAAAAATCCGGAGGCAGGGAGCAGAAGGCTACCTGACCTCCGGATTTTTTGGTAACAAGGCTGATTTAGCGCTCGATCTTCTTCCACACCCCACCGGCCTTCGCGCTGGCCGAGATCGCTTCGACGATTCGATTCGATTCGAGACCATCGGCAAAGGTGGGGAAATTGATCTTGTCACTATCCTTCTCCATCGAGTAGCCGAGGGAGACGAAGGTGTAGATATTGCGCATGAGATTACGGAAAGCATCGGCCCAGGCCTCGCCGTGCCCGCCGGGCAACGCGGCGTAACCACGAACCGATTCGTCCATCAGCGACGGGTCCTTGATCATGACCGCATTCGGCTCAGTGCGACGCCCGATCCAGAGCGAGTTGGGCTCTTCCTGTCGCCAGGCGAGCGATCCGGTTCCGCCATTGACCTCCAGTTCGAGGCCGTTCTTGTGCCCGGCGCTGACCTGGGAGACAGAGACGAGGCCACGGGCCCCGTTCTCAAAACGGAGGAGCACGCTGGCAAAATCTTCCGTATCGATCGGGTAGTCGACATACTCCTCAGCCCCGGAGGCCTGGGCAAAGGCGATTCGCTCCTGCTTCGGCTTTTTGCGGACGGGGTAGAGCGTCGTATAGTCGGCAAGAACCTGGTCAATCCGCGATCCGATCACGTAACCAGCCAGATCGCACCAGTGTGAACCGATGTCGGCCACACAGCGCGAAGCGCCGCCCTCTTTCTCCAGCCGCCAATTGTAGTCGGTCGGAAAGAGGAGCCAATCCTGCAGGTACTGTCCGTGAACGTAGTGGATCGGACCAATATCGCCGCGGGAGACCATGACCCGGGCCTGCTGGATGAGCGGATTGAAGCGGTAGTTGAAGGTGAGGGCGTTGACGACCCCCTTCTCCCGCGCCGCCTCGACCATCGTCTTGGCATCCGCCGCATTGAGCGCCAGGGGCTTGTCCGAGATCACGTGCTTGCCGCGCGCGATCGCGGCCATGGCCACGGGAAAATGGAACTCGTTGGGCGTGCAGTTGTGGATGATCTCCACTTCCGGATCATCCAACAGAGCCTCGATACTGCCATACGCCTTGGGGATGTTGAGACTCTTGGCCTTGGCCGCCGCCAAATCTTCCGATTTGTCAGCAATCGCGACAAAATCAACAAACCCCAGCCGACGTGCCGCTTCGACGTGGTTGGGACCAATGAAGCCGGCCCCAACCAGTGCAGTTTTGACTGTACGCATCTCTTATCCCTGTGGGTTGGCGGCCGCCGCCTCGGCTTCCTTCTTCTTCATGAGCGCGGAAGCCTCTTCGGCGATCTTGACTGAGAGTGAAGCAAGCTCCTTGCGTCGCGCCTCGTCCTTGGTCAGCTTCTGCTGCTCGCGGTAGAGGAGACCTTTGTAGAACATTGCATCGACATAAGTCGGATCAACCTGGATGGCCTTTTCGAGATACTCAAGACCCTTGGCCGCACAATCCTCAGCCTTCTTCTTGTCAGGGAGGGCATCCGGATAGTCCATATTGCGGTAGTGGAACGGATCTCCAGACATCTTGGCCTTGTCCTGGTACCGCGTGGTCTCATCGTAAGAACAGGTCCAGTACTTGACCCCAACGGCATAGTAGGTGGTCGCCTTGACCTCGTTACTAACGACGCACTTCCCTTCGGCGCGCTGGAGCATCCAGTTGCGCCACTCGTCAGGGTTGCCCAGATCGTCGTAAATGGAGGCAATATAGCTGATGGCGTTGTCGTAGTTGGCGCAGTTGCCTTCGCTCAGGTCGAGGGCCTTCTTGTAGACGCCGAGCGTCTCGTTGGCCAGGTCCTTATTGAGGTCACCATCAGCCTTGTACTGCTTGACCATGGTTGAGCCAAGGTAGAGCCAGGCAACCGCATTGCCTGGATCGGTCTCGGTGGCCGACTTGAAGAATTCCTGGGCCTTTTTGAAATTGCCCTGATTGTAGAGAATGGCTCCCTGGTTGAGCTGATCCTTGGCGATAACCTTCTTGGCGTATTCGCAGCCGGAGTTGAGCAAGGCCAGCGCACCAATTGCCGTTAAGATAAGCGCGTGGTGAAAATGACGGATGATCTTCATAGCAGCGTGTCGGATATTCTCCCTTTAGCAGGGTAGCCCTTCTGAGGGTGGGATAGATGTTACCAGGCGCCTTGTCACCGGAGTGCCGGGAACAAGCCTTGCCGGGTCGGGCCATTGCGACCAGTGTAGTGGCGTTAGCCTCAACCCTTGAGGAAGCTGCCTGAAGTGAACCAGGTGGGGGCGCCAGCGATAAGCGCGCCCCCACTGCCCAATGATGGGGGTGATGAACGCCTACTGATCAAGCCCCTCGATCTGCAGACCGATCGGGGAACCGCCAGCAGCCTTGACCGCGTCAATGACTCTGACGACCTCTCCGTAAGGCTTCGAGCGCGGAGCCTTGATGAAGACCGCCTTGCGATCCGCCGGACGACCATCAAGCGCGCTCAGAAGACGCTCCTCCAGCGCTTGGGCGCCTTTCAGCTCTTCGGTGTTCAGTTTATAGAGATCACCAAACTGAGGGAC
>JBEAVZ010000544.1:0-6420 GCA_041160645.1 Acidobacteriota bacterium | reverse complement strand
CGCACCTGCGGTCCAAACTCGACTACGCTGACATAGGAGTGGCCAGCCGTCCCATACCGGCGTTTGTTGCCCCTGGCCGCCGGAGCATAAAAATTGAAGATCATGCCGACAAACTCTCCCGGGCCACCGGCCACGGCCAGACTTGTCTGCTCATCATTGAATGGTTCAATCGTTCCGCTGGAGTGGACGCGTTGAATACGGGTGATCTCGCCCCACGCCACGCGCCAGGTGCCCCAGGTCTTTTCGAGGTCGCTGAGCACATATTCGAGAATCGCGATATCCGGCGTGGCCAGGTTACGGGTCAGCTGCTTCGCCTGGGGCAAGGTTCGCGTGTAGGCCCAGAGTGAGAAGACGGTCATGGGGATCGAGTCGACCCGGCTCAGACCATCCCAGGATTTGAGCAAGGCCACGGCCTCGGCGGTTTTGGCCGCGCGAGCCGGATCAGCGGTGCGCGCTTTCTCCAGCTCAGCGACCAGGCTGGGAATGAGTCGCTCGGCCTCGATGCAGCGGGTGTCATAGGCGGCCGTGGCCCATTCATCGAAGGTAAACTTCGACCGCGCGGCGAGAAGCCGCCGCGAGATGCGTGAACGCGAGTTGTCCTGTTCGCCGATCATGTAAGCAGGAAAGCGGGTTGGGTCTGGGTTCCCGCCCTGATTCATCTCCTCAGCCGCCGCGAGCAGCGGAGTGGCATTGCAGTTCTGGGCGTAGCCCGAGGATGGATTGAGTATCTGCGGCAGGTCCGTGAGCGGATGGAGCCCCTGCCAGTCGGTCGCCGGATCACTGCCATCGACCGGTTTTGACCAGTCAAACTGCGGGTTGCGGCGTGGGACGGCGCCATTGTAGAGGTACCAGACATTCCCTTCGCGATCGCCATACATCGTATTGAACATCGGCACGGCCAGTCTGGCCATGGCCTGCCGAAACTCGCTCAGGTTACGCGCCTTGCCCATCAGATAGCGTTGTTCAAGCAATCCGCCCTCCTCCAGACCGGCCATGCGAATGGAGAGCGGTCTGCCGTTCCGCACCGCGACGATCGGACCGTGATGAGTCCGCCGAAAGGTGAACTTGCGGTTCACTAAGCCTTGCGGCGTCTTGACGGTGACGTTATCGCTCCAGGCGGTGGCGGCGCGATGGCTTGCTCCATGCCGGTAGTTGAGAGGATTCCGGGGATCGTCAAACTTCTCCTCCCAGAGATCGAGGATGTCCGGGATGTTGACGGTGTGGCTCCAGCCGAGATGCTCATTGTGCCCCAGGCCGATCAGCGGCGAGCCGGGAAATGTTGCGCCAGACAGGTTCCAGCCGGACTCGCTGTGGACATGCCCTTCGATCCATTGGCCAGGGCCAAAGAAGGGCTGGTGGGGATTGATGAAGAGCATGGCCCGCCCCGAACTGCTCTTGGCCGGGGTGATTGCCCAGGTGTTGGAGCCGATCACTCCGGCATTCCAGAGATCCTCCGGCGGCTCAAATCCCGGCTGAACACCGTTGTTGACCAGATCGACTGCCGGATTGTCGCGCTGCAGGCTGGTCGATCCGGATACTCCTACTTCGGTCACCGCGTCACGAATCTCGTTGTCGCGCACTGCCCGCTTGTAGATAAAGAGCTGGTATTGCGCGAAGCGGCCAAAGGCGATCGCCTGCCACGGCTCAAAGCGTGTGATCAGTCGCGGGCGGACCTGCGGGTTCCTGGCCAGGTAGTAGTTGAGTCCGTCGACCGCCGCCTGGCAGAGTTCCTTCATGGGCTGACTCATGGCGGCATACTCGGCCTTTGAGAGTTCAACGATGCGCAGGGCGCGGTTGACGAGGTCAGAGTCGAGCTTCGCGGTCCCTTCGACCTCGGCGGCCCGCCCAATCGACTGGATGTAGCTGTCTTCAATCTGCCAGAAATTGTCCTCGGCCTGGGCGTACATAAATCCGAAGACTGCTCCGGCATCGGTCCTGGCGTAGATATGCGGGACGCCCCATTTGTCGCGGTAGATGGTCACCCCGGCGGCCTGACGCGCCAGTGAGGCGACATTTGACGATTCGACCGGCTGCGCCGTCCGCGCCTGCTCCCGCGAGCGGACGACGTGTGAGCCGGGGAAGATCGACATAATTAGCAGTAGTGACAGCAGTCCGACCCGACGATTGTTGAGCGATTCTCTCATCAAGTCCTCCGATAGTTTGAGACAGCGCTGAAAGGGAAGATCTGGTTCATTTGTTAATCGATTGGGAGGCGTCAGCATACCCCCAGAGATCGCTGGTTTCAACTCTTGGTGGCCCGGGGGAGCGCCAAATCTTTATGTCAGCCAAAACGGCCGGCCACGGTTGTGAAGCCAGAGTGGTGAGGACGACCTCTTCGGGCGGCGCAATCGGGCCGCCCGGTGGCGCTGGAGCAGCGGCTCAGATTTTCAGGAGAGTTTCACGGATGAGGCGACCCTGCAGACGGCTGACCTGGAGTTGCTGACCATTGCTGAGGGTCGCGAGGTAGGTGCCACCAGGCATGGGGCTCATCCGCTGGAGGAGATTGATATTGGCCAGAGTGCCGCGACCGAGACGGATGAACCGACTCGGATCGAGGCGTGTTTCGAGATCTTTCAAACGGTAGGTGATGGTATGGACCTGATTATTGATGGTGGTCAGTTTGAGCAGTTCTCCGTCAGCGACGACCGAGGCGATCTCGCGAACCGGAACAAGTATGATATCCTCGCGTCGCCGGACGGGAATTCTTTCAAGCCAGCGGTGGTGCGCGAGTTGGTGCCAGCTCACGGCGGCATCCGCGATCTTCACCTGCGCTTCACTCGTCAGCCGGTCGTCGAAAGCGTTTCGTTCGAGACGCTCGAGGGCACGATTGATTGTCCCGCGCAGACGGCTCTGCGCAACCGGTTTGAGAAGGTAGTCGATGGCATTCAACTCAAAGGCCCGGATGGCGTATTCGTCGAAGGCCGTGACGAATGCGAAGAGGGGCAACCGGGGCGGGCGCGCCAGCCGGACGACCTCGAGACCATCGATCTCGGGCATCTGCAGATCGAGGAGGGCCAGATCAGGCGCTTCACGCTCGATCAGTTCAATAGCTTCGGCGCCATTGGATGCTTCACCAATCAATGTTATATCTTCAAAAGCACGGAGCGTGGTGGCGAGGAATGATCTCGCCGGTCGCTCATCATCAGCAATAATTACTCTCAGGTTGTTGTTCACTACTGGTCAACTCCCGCCTGGTCAATAACGGTGATAATATCACTGTGACGAGTTCACCGATCGACGATCAATCGAAGAGGCGGTATATCGAAATGTCTGCCATCTGGCCATCACTTTTCGGTCAACAGGCAATAACGACCAATGAGTGGTTGTTCATGAACGGTCGATTGGTCGAAGAGTCGGTCGTTGGCAGATCATCATTATTAGGCCATCTAGCCATTGTGCGATTTTGGAGGAGACAATGAGACGTCTCGCGAAGATATCAATCCTGATCCTGGTTTTAGGTCTGGTTTCGACCAGGTCGATGGGCACGGTGGAGTCGGCGGAGCACTGGGCATTTGTTGCCCCGCAGCGGCCGGCCCTGCCCGTGGTCAGAAATCGATCGTGGGTGAAGAGTCCGATCGATAACTTTGTGCTGGCAAAACTCGAGGCCCGTGGTCTGGCGCCGTCACCCGAGACCGACCGCGAGACGTTGATCCGCCGGGTCAGCCTCGATCTGACTGGGCTTCCGCCGACCATCGAGGAGATAGACGCCTTCGTGGCGGATCGATCTCCAAAGGCCTACGAGAAACTGGTCGACCGACTACTGGCCAGCCCGCACTACGGCGAAAAGTGGGGAAGATGGTGGCTCGACGCGGCGCGTTATGCTGACACCAACGGATTTGAGAAAGACCGTGAACGCTCGATCTGGAAGTATCGCGACTGGGTCACCAATGCCTTCAATCGCGATATGCCCTTCAATCAGTTTACGATTGAGCAGTTGGCCGGGGACATGCTGCCTGGGGCGACGATTGAGCAGCGGGTGGCCACCGGGTTTCTCCGCAATTCGATGCTCAACGAGGAAGGTGCCATCGAGCCGGAACTCTTCCGCATCGAGGGATTGATCGACCGCGTTGACGCGATCGGCAAGGCCTTTCTTGGATTGACGATCAACTGCACGCAGTGCCATACCCACAAGTTCGATCCGATCAAGCACGAGGAGTATTATCGGTTCTATGCATTTCTGAACCAGGATGTCGAGCCTGATCTGGAGGTGCCCACGGAGGCTGAGTCGCGGAAACGTGCCGAGATTCAGGCCGGCGTTGCCAAAATCGAGGATGAGCTGGTGGCCAAGACTCCGGATCTCGACGTGCGACTTGCCAGGTGGGAAGAGCAGATGCGCGGACTGGCGGGGGACTGGAGAGTGCTGGAAGGCACCGACGTCTTTGGCACGAGCGGAGTGCGCTTTGAGAAGCTGCTGGACGGTTCGTTCATACCCCGTGGAGACAATCCGACCACCGTCGCCTACTACTTCAATACCCGCACCGATCTGCGGGGGATCACCGGGATCCGTCTCGAGTTACTGACCGATCCAACTCTTCCCCGGACCGGCCCCGGGAGAGCCAGCCAGGGGACGGCACTCCTCTCGGAGTTGGTGGTGGAGGCTGCGCCGGCAGGCCAGCCCGACAAGTTTCAGCCTGTCCCGATTGCCAGCGGCACGGCTGATTTCGAGTCGGCCGACCGGCCAATCCGCCTCGCTTTCGATGGCGTCGAAAAGACCTCCTGGGGCACGGATGCCGGACCTGGTCTGCGAAACCAGGATCGGCGGGCCGTCTTTACCTTCCGTGAACCGGTCGGCGGCGACCCCGCCGGCACGGTGCTGCGGGTGACCAT
The DNA here is from genome assembly GCA_041160645.1 of Acidobacteriota bacterium. Classification (GTDB taxonomy): domain Bacteria; phylum Acidobacteriota; class Blastocatellia; order RBC074; family RBC074; genus CAIOZW01. The sequence continues at coordinate 1,593 of JBEAVZ010000544.1, read as the reverse complement.
GCACCAGAAGGAGTTTGGCGGCGGAGCCGGAGAGCGCTTCGAAGCCCAGAATATTGGTCGCTTCCGCCTCGCGGTGACGACGGCGCCGGCGCCACGCGCCGATCCTCTGCCGCCCGCCGTCCGCCGGATTCTCGATATTCCGTTCGCCCAGCGGACCGCCGGGCAGCGCCGCGCCGTCTTTAGCGCCTACCGCCTCACGGTTCCGGAGTGGGAGTCCGCGAATCAGTCCGTGACGCAACTGCTCCGCCAGTGGCCCTATCCGACGACGACCCTCGTCGTCGCCCCCCATCCGGTTGGACGGGAGACGCGGGTCTTCAAGCGAGGCGACTGGAAGCGCCAGGGAGAGCTGGTCACGCCCGGTACGCCGGAGTTTCTCCACCCCTTCCCGAGTGGTGCGCCGCAGAACCGCCTTGGCCTGGCAATGTGGCTGGCCGATGTCAAGAATCCCCTCACCCCACGCGTCATTGTCAACCGGATCTGGCAGAGCTACTTCGGAGAGGGGCTGGTGACGACTCCCGAGGATTTCGGAACACGCTGTGAGACGCCGGTTCACCAGCAGCTGCTCGAGTGGTTGGCGGTTGAATTTCGCGATGGTTCCGCGGGGCAACCGGCCTGGAGCATCAAGAACGTCCACCGTCAGATTGTCCTCTCGGCGACCTACCGTCAATCCTCACGGCTGACCCCCCAGTTGGAGGAGGTCGATCCCAACAATCGTCTTTTGGCCAGGATGCCCCGCTTGCGGGTTGAGGCCGAAACGATACGTGACCTGACCCTTGCCGCAAGTGGGCTTCTCAGTCGCAAGGTTGGTGGCCCGCCGGTCTTCCCCCCGATTCCTGATGGAGCGCTTGCGGTCAGTTTCCGGAGTCGGTCAGTCTGGGAGACCAGCCAGGGCGAAGACCGTTATCGTCGCGGACTCTACACCTTCTGGAAACGGAGTGTGCCATACCCCTCGATGTCCGTCTTTGACGCGCCGAGTGCGGATGTCGCCTGCACCAGACGGGCGCGATCCAACTCGCCCCTCCAGGCGCTGACGACTCTCAATGACGCCGCCTTCGTCGAAGCGGCACAGGCTCTTGCCTTGCGTATCTGGCGTCAGGGCGGGGCTGATGATCTGGCGCGCTTGCGCTACGGTTTTCGGCTCTGTACGGGACGACTCCCCGATGATTTCGAGCTGGCCCGCTTGCAGGCTTTGCTGGAGAAGCAGCGTGGGCGGTTTGCCGGCGAGACAGCGGCCGCCGTCTATGTCTCAGCATCCGATCTGAACAGCCTGCCGAAAGGCATCGATCTGCATCAGCTCGCCCCCTGGACTATTGTGGCGCGAACGATGCTCAATCTTGACGAGACGATTACCAGACAGTGAGGTGATTAAAGATGAACTTTCGTGACGAAATCAGAGCCGAGACGAAGCGTCTGGTGACCAGGCGCCATTTCTTCCGGGATTGCAGCGTCGGGCTTGGTTCACTGGCCCTCGCCTCGCTGTTTAGTGATCGAACGCTCGCCGCCGAGAAGGGGGCCAATCCGCTGGCTCCGAAGAGTCCGCACTTTCCGGCCAGGGCGAAGCGGGTCATCTATCTCTTTCAGGCCGGCGGACCG
>JBEAVZ010000130.1:0-6904 GCA_041160645.1 Acidobacteriota bacterium | reverse complement strand
GTCTGGGATCTCCGCTGGTTGGTTAATCTCTTGTTTTTGCGCGGGCGCCAGCGGACTGTGGCGTAAATAGGTTCGCCGGGACAGTTTTTAATTGAAGTCGCTTAAACAGATTGGCAGATGGGGTGTGCATACCTTGTCCATCCTTGTTCATCCTTGTCCATTGGGAGGGCGGGGCTGAGCCGGAAGAGAGGAAGAGGAGCAGGCATGGAGGTCAAGATCGTCGAGTTTCCCGCGACGCTGGTGGCAGTGGTTGAGCATCTTGGGCCACCGGAGCTGGAGCATCAGACCGCGATGAGATTGGTGCAGTGGCGGATCGAGAATCGGCTGCCTGTCGACCGACACCGGAGTTACGGGGTTCACTATACCGATCCGCGGATCACTCCGCCGGACCAGCACCGGGTCGATTTCTGCCTCTCGGTGGATGAAGAGGTGGCTCCGAATCAGTACGGCGTGGTGACGAAGGTGATCCCGGCCAGTCGTTGCGCCGTGGCCCGTCATCACGGATCGCGACTCAGAAACGATGCCGCCATCCATCTCCTGACCGTCTGGCTGCCCCGGAGTGGCGAGACGCCGGGCGAGTTTCCGCTCTTCTACCACTATGTCAACGTCGGTCCGGCGATTCCTGAAGCGGAGATGCTTACTGACGCCTACCTGCCACTGCGGAGAAGGGACTGATTCCAGCCGGGTCGCAAGTCAATTTCCCGGCGTCGGACGGTCGGCGCCGGACGATTGGTTCTGCGCCACTCGCGCGAGAACGCGGGTAATCTCCCGGGCCAGTGTCTCCGCGAAAGAACCGCGATCGATCTCCGTTCTTCCCCGCCGCATATCCCGCCAAAAACTGAGCTGGCCGTGCAGAATCTGGTCACGGTCGAGGAGTGGAATGGTGAGCTGCCAGGCATATGGCCGCTCCGTGCTCTCCGCCCATGTCTCGCCGTCTGTTTCGCGTTGCCATCTCCAGAGTGTCTGCCCGAGGGGCAGGCTGAGGAGGATCGCGTCAAAGTCGTCAGGAATGTCGATGCGGGCGAGGGCCTCGCGCAGCTGATCTGCCGAACCGGCCTGCTCGAGGTCTGCGCCAGCCCGCCGGAGGCTGACGTGGTTGGCGAGCTTACGACGACGCCGGTGGACGCTGCGGCGAATCTGTTCGCCAAGCTCGGCAAATTCAGGGTAGCGCAGATGCTGGACTCCCAGGATGAGTCCGACGCCAATAATGAAGAAGACGAGCGCGCCGATATTGCGCTGCGGGTTGAGCAGCATGAGGCCAAAGAGGGAGAAGAGTCCGCAGACGCCGTAGAGGATGATGGCGGCCTGGCGTTGACTGAGGCCGCGATCGAGCAGACGATGATGGATGTGGCCGCGATCTCCGGCGAGGAGCGGCGCTCCGCTCAGGAACCGACGGATCAGCGAGAGGCCGGCCTCGGTGATTGGCAGCCCGAAGGAGACGAGCGGGATGGCGATCGCGACGATCGTCGAGCCCTTCTGCGAGCCGACGAGGGAGAGTGCCGCGGCCATGAATCCGAGAAAGAGGCTCCCGGAATCGCCCAGAAAGATGGTCGCCGGATTGAAGTTGTAGCGGAGAAATCCGAAGACGGCGCCGAGCAGCGTGATCGAGAGGAGGCTGATCTCGGGATTGCCCTGGGCGATCGAGAAGATCAGAATTGAGAGCAGGGCAAAGATCGAGGCGCCGGCAGCCAGGCCATCGATGCCATCGATCAGGTTGAAGGCATTGGTGATGAGAATGACCCAGAGGGCCGTCAGCGCAAAGCTGACCAGCAGGGGCAGTCTCCAGTAGCCGCCAAACGGCGAGGAGAGGTTCTCGATGCGCAGTCCGCTCGTGAAGAGCAGGGTTGCGGCAATCGTCTGGAAGAAGATCTTTACCGGTGCGCTGGCGCCGTGAAAATCGTCATAGATTCCGAAGAGAAAGATGAGCGTCGCCGGGATCAGCAGCGAGACGATCCGCGGCAGGTTCTGCGTGAAGAGCTCACTGACGAGATTGCCGGTGAAGGGCACGAGCGCGAGGGTGAGCAGAAAGGCGACGTAGATGGCGATGCCGCCCAGCCGCGGGGTCGGAGCGGCGTGAATGTGACGTCCATCATCGGGGATGGCGACCGCGCCCCACTCGCGGGCCTTCCGCCGCACGGGGGGCGTGAGCAGAAGGGCGCTCAACGTCGAGATGATGAAGAGAGTCAGATATGTCCGCATAGGGCTTCGAGATACTTCTCCGCAAGGACTGACCGCGCATAGTTGGCGCGTGCAAACGCCTGGCCGGCTTGGCGCATCGCCGCACGCTGCTCAGGATCATTTCGCAACCGGGTGATCGCTTCGACCAGCGCCCCAACATTCTCCGGCTCGATGCAGATCCCTGCGCCTGATCGTCCAACCAATTGTGCCGCTTCACCCTCGACACTGCAAACAATCGGACAACCCACGCCCATCAACTCGAAGAGCTTTGATGGCAGTACCTTGGTGAAGATGGGAAGTCGCCGCAGCGGGACGAGACTGAGATCGCTCGCGCGGTAGATGGCCGGCAGCGTCGGGCGCGGCTGGGCGCTGAGAAAAGTGACATTCGGCAGCTCCGCCTCCCGCGCCATGGCCACGAGACGGGATTTCTCGGCCCCTTCGCCGACGAAGAGAAAGTGGATGGAAGGGTCGGACGCGAGTCGGGTCGCGGCGCCCAGCACCACTTCGAGGGCGTGCGACATACCGTGTGTCCCGATGTATGAGACCAGAAATTTGTCCTGCCAGCCATTTTTCTCGCGAAAACTCTCTGGTGTCTCGATTGCCGACTCGAGAAAGCGGAGGTCGATCCCATTTGGAATGATGGCGATCTTCTCGTCCGGGATGCCGCGGGCGTGCAGATAGGGCTTGGTCGACTCGGCGACGACGACGATCAGTCGCGCCGCCTCGTAGAGGCGCTGCTCGAGCGCTTCGAGCAGCCTGATGAGCACTGGGTTGCGCAGTGCTCCCAGTTCGATCGCTGATTGGGGCCAGATGTCACGGACTTCGAAGACGAACGGGACCCGTTTCCAGCGACTGAGCAGCCAGGCGGCTACCGCGCAGAAGAATTGGGGAGAGGTGCCGATCACCACCTGCGGTCGGCTCGTCAGCAGACCGCCGAGGATGAGCGAGGAGCAGAAGAAGGAGAGAAAGTTGAGGATGCGCTTCACGAAGCCCTTGTTAGGGGCGCAGTAGACCCAGGTTCGGCGCACTTCGATGCCCTCGATCTCTTCGCGCTGGGTGAACCGGCCACGGTACGCGGGGTGGATGATGCCGGTCGGATGGTTGGGGAAGCCGGTGATGACCGTCACCTCGTGGCCGAGCGCGGCCCAGTGGCGGGCGTGTTCATAGGTGCGCGCCGCTGGCGCGCCCATCTCCGGTGGAAAATACTGGCAGAGAAAGGTGATGCGCATCAGATCGAGTCTGCTCCGGTACGGTCGACGGCGTGGTCGAGCCTGGCGTGGTCAGCGTCACCTGCCGCGCGAATCTGAAATCCGCAGGGCGCGCCGGCTGGTCCGGCGAAGCGTCCGACCAGCATTCGCCCCGCTTGTGTAACTCCAAATGCCGGAAAGTACCAGCCATCGCCACTCGACGCGGTGGCGGCAATCTCTTCCACCACCAGTCCGCCAAAAGGGATCAGACGATGGAACGATCCTTCCGCCCCCACCAGGTATGATCCATCAGCCTGAGCCGTGACATCAAGATCGGGATGGAGGTGCAGAAAGGTCTCGGCATACTGGAATGGTCCGCCAACAATCCGCTCCTCGATCGTCCACGTCCCCGCGCGGTCGCGGTGGATGCGCCGCTCGTGCACGAGGTCGGGCCGCGCCTGGTGCACAGCCCGACCCAGAAAACTCCAGCCATCGCTAGTCACGGCCGCACCGGCGCTGAGCAGCCGGGCCATTCGGCCCATCCGAAAAGTCGACCAGATCTCTGACTGCTCTTCACCCTCGATCATGACCGTGTTGTGGGCGCGCGTCGAGCGGCAGTAGTGTCGATAGGGATCTCCGCCGTAACCGTGGACGCCGGTGTCGACAATCCAGGGTCTTCCGTCGAGCCGCAGTTCAAAGCTGAGCAGATCGCAGTGGGCGTGCGCGGTATTGTAGGCCACGGAGGGCGGTCCGGCATCGACGACGATCTTCTCGCGGCCATCCCCCGACTGCCAGGTAAAGTAGCCCGTCTCGGGAAAGTTCTCCCGGCGTGGCCCATCGGCAGGGCCAGTGAGGCGGCGGGCGGCGGCAATGATCGGCCCTGGTTCAGTCTCCGGAGTGTTGGCCGAATCGTTGAAGAGCGCCAGACGCCCCTCCCCGTCGCTGAGCGCCTCGAGAAAGTCGGCCATCCGTTCGATCACCTCAATCACCCGATCCGGTAATGGGCGCTGGAAACGGCGCAGCAGGGCGGTGCATTCGATGATATCGGCCAGCGTCTGCGCGTGGTACATCGGCGCCCGTTCGTAGTGTCCGCCGTCGGGCAGGATCTGTTCGTCGATCTCCTGCCTGAGGAGCCGCTCACCCGTCGCGAGCCAGGCTGGTTGATCGAAGAAGAGACCGCCGATGACCAGCGCCTTGACGTTCTTGAAGAGGTGGTTGGCCAGCAGGTGCAGTTCGAGGTGCTTCGACAGATAGTCGAGTTGGCGGTAGATCGAGCCACGCCACAACGCCAGGAACCGCGCGTCAGCCTCAGGATCGGCCAGCAGCGCATAGCCATAGATCCAGTTGACCGTCCGCAGCGAGACCGGATAGGCATCCCAGCCATCTGCCTGGCCCGGCCGGGACTTCTCGATCCAGTCCGTGATCAGTCTCTGCACGGGCGCAAAGTCGTCTGACTGGCCAGTGGCGTGACAGAGTCGGGCCACACCGGGGACGAAAGGGAAGTAGTGGAGTTGAAAATTCCAGAGGTGGCTGACGTGACGCCGCTTCCAGTCCGGGATCCCCAGCTCGATTGTCTGGTTGAGAAACGTGAACCGCCCGGCCGCGATCTCGGCCAGTTCGTGCCGCACCGCCGGCGCAGGCCGGGCAAGGTGGGGCAGGTCTTCAAGCAGGGTGCTCCGGAAGTGCGCCAGTCGTGACCCGTCTGGCGCGGGGATGGGCGGCCCCGGCTCCTGCCAGTCACGGGTCAGTGGCGGCAGTAAGCGGTAGAGACGCTTCTGCGCGATCCGCACTGGCCGCCAGAGAAGCTGCTCCCGGCGCAGCGGCGCGATCGTGCGAAGAAGGCGTGGGATATTCATAGTTTGACCGGTCGGCCGGTTTGCAGCGACTCCGCGATGGCGAAGGTCGCGCGGGTTGTCAGCTGCAGCGATGGCCACGGAATCGGCATCGGTCGGCCTGTTTGCACCGATTCGATGAAGGCGGCAATCTCGCCATCGAAACCCTTCTCGACGGCAAAACGGCGGACGACGCGGCGGCGCCCATTGTTCCACAGTTCGAGCCGCTGAAAATCGTCGAGGATGGCGGTGCGCCCACCGCCAAAGATCTCGAGCCGCTCTTTGGCGAGCCCACGATCACCATTCGCATAATAGTTGAGCGAACCGATCGAACCATCGCTGAAACGAATGCTGCTGGTGAAGGTGTCAGGGCCGTCAGGATGATGGGTGGCAAAGACCTCAACCGGATCGGCTGAGGTCAGAAATTGCATGAGGTCGATGAAATGGCAGCACTCACCAATGATCCGTCCACCGCCCTCAGCGCCCTGGATCCAGCTCTCGGGTGGAATCCGCCCCGCATTGACGCGGTAGTCGATCGCCACGGGCACAGACGGGCCGGCCTCGCCCATGAATCGCTTCATCTCGGTGACGAGGGGTGCATAACGTCGATTGAAGCCGACGAGGATTCGGCCACCTTCAACTTCGACCACTTCACCCAGTTGCTGCAGTCCGGCGGTGTCGATGGCGAGCGGTTTCTCGACCAGCACCGCCTTTCCCGCCCGCAGCGCATCTCCGGCGATCCGCGCGTGACTGTCGTGGCGCGTCGCGATGATCACCGCATCGATCGCTGGATTGTCGAGTATTTCCTGATAGTCGGTCGTCGCCGCGCTAAAGCCGAACCGCGCGCCGATGGCGAGGGCGTTGCGTCCGGTCGCGGTTGCCACCGCCACCAGCTCACAGTCGCGCCGGGACTGGAGGCGGGGCAGCAGCACGCTCTTTGCGAAATTGCCGGCGCCGATCATCCCCAGCCGGATGCTTCCCGCGCGGCGTGGCGCTCGCTCCCGCGACAGTTTGACCGTTCTGGCCGTTCCTGAGTCCCGATCGCCCGGCGTCTGGTCCGGGTGACGGGGAGGATACTGGAGCAGCACGCCGAGATAGCTCTCCGCGCCGCTGGTGATCATCCGGTAGGCCTCTTCCGCCTCGCCAATCGGAAAGCGATGGGTCGTCAGTCGCGCCGGCGTGACCGCCCCAGCCGCGGCGAGGCGCAGAAACTCCTCCATATTCCGCCGCTCTGTCCAGCGAACGTAGCCGATTGGATAGTCGAAACCGAGCTCCTCGTACTGGCGGTCATAGCGGCCCGGCCCGTATGAACGGGAGGTGCGCAGTTGAAGCTCTTTTTCGTAGTATGGCTTGCGGGGGATGTTCAATCCGACGGCTCCGACCACCGAGACCACCGCCCGGTCCCGGGCAATCTCGGCCGCGAGTTCAACCGGATCGTTGCCTGCGGCGGCGGCGGTAATGATCACCGCGTCGACGCCGCGCCCACTCGTCAGGCGCTGGATTTGCCCGGCGACATCCTGATTTCGCGCCAGCGCCTCATCCGCCCCGAGTTGTCGCGCCAGTTCGATCTTCGCCGGATCGAGATCGATCCCAACGACCTGACAGCCGGCGGCCTTGAGGATCTGGATTGTCAGCTGACCAAGCAGCCCGAGGCCGATCACCCCGACCCACTCGCCCAGCCGCACCTCGGCCGTCCGCACCCCCTGC
>JBEAVZ010000108.1:0-6077 GCA_041160645.1 Acidobacteriota bacterium | reverse complement strand
TACTGGTCCTATCGGTCCTATTGGTCCTATCAACCACCCCCTGCCAGTCAATTGAGTTTAAAATGCGATTGCCCTGGCCCTGGGATAAAGATGGTTAATGGTCCTGAACCATTAACCATCGCCCGATTCGGTGGTATGATCCAGAAAATTTCTTCTTGAGAGGCGACTGCTCTTGATGGATACATTCTTCTACCGTTACGACTCAACCGCACGCCGCCGTCTGCTGGCCGATGCCGGTTTTGTGCGCCAGAAGGATCGAACCTGGCGTCATGCTGATGGCCGTTCGATCGGCGAGGGCGTAGCCTTTGCCCTGGCTGATGAACCATTCTTTCGGTATCTGGGGCTCGAAGCCCCCGAGCCGGAGACTTTGTCCGCGGCGCTCTCTCCGCAGGTTGATACGGAGGGGGCTCCTGTCTGAACCGCGAAGGAGGTCGGATGGCTTTCCCCGGATCCTGGCGTTTAGCCGCTATCTCGCTCGCGCTCATTATGCTCGTCCCGCTCGATTCACGACTGGTCAGCGGACAGCGGGGCAATGACCGCGCCGACTTTCGCTCTCCACGGACAGTGCAGAGTGGTGGCCGAAAGGGTGAGTTCACTTTTGCCCGCCTGCGCTACTCCTCTGGTGACGACTGGCGTCGTGGTTACGGCTACGGCGGTTATGCCAGTTGGGCAACCGACTACCCCAAAGCCGATTACCAGTTCATCCAGGGACTGCGCAGCTGGGTGCGGAGCGGCCTGGTCATCTCCGATCACCCGGTCGCCATCTCCATTCACGAACCTGATCTCCTCCGCTATCCGCTCATCTACATCGTCGAGCCCGGTCGCATGGACCTGACCCGCGAGGATGCGACCGGGCTCCGCGAATACCTGCTTCGCGGCGGATTCCTGATCCTCGACGATTTCTGGGGAAATTATGAGTGGGAGAATGTCCGGCTTCAGCTTCTGCGGATCTTTCCCGAGTATCAACCGCGCGAAATTCCACTCGAGCACCCGATCTTTCACTGTTATTTTGACATTGAAGAGATTCTGCAGATTCCCAACTTTCAGAATATCGTCTACTGGGGAAGGACAGATGAGAAGGGCGGGACGGTCCCTTCCTACTGGGGACTCTTTGATGAGTCTGACCGGCTGATGGTCTTCATTGGCCGCAATGTCGATAACGGCGATGCCTGGGAGTGGATTGACGATCCGCGCTATCCGCTCAAATATGGGCTCGGAGCCTATAAGATTGGCGCCAATGTCATCTTCTATGCCATGACCCATTGAATGGCGTCGGGAATCTTTCCGCGGCCCGGTCTGAGCGTCCCTCTCCGCTTGCAATAAAGAGTCGAACAGGTACAATGACATTTCGGCCTGTACTTGGCTGGATAGCAACCATAACCGCATAGCAACCTTAAAACGACCTGACTCTGTAAGGAAGGAGATAGCAATAATGGCTGTATACGTGATCACTGAACCCTGTATTGGGACGAAGGATACAGCGTGCGTTGACGTTTGCCCTGTTGATTGTATTCACCCGCGCAAGGATGAGCCGGAATACGAGGAGACCAAGATGCTCTACATCAATCCTGATGAGTGCATCGACTGTGGTGCCTGCCAGCCGGCCTGCCCAGTTGAAGCGATCTATCGCGATGAAGACGTACCGGAGGCGTGGCAGAGCTATATTTCGCTCAACGCCGATCACTACAAGTAAAAAACGCCATCTGCTTCATCTTGCGGGTTGACCATTTCAGCCTGGCAACTTCAGGCAGCCTGGTGTGCACAAAAGAGTTTGGGCCCGCGTATCGATCAATACGCGGGCCCAACTGTTTCTTCGTCAAACGCTTTCTGCCGGAGACTGCCCGACCAGGTGAAGCGCGTCTAATACCCATTTACTGGCCCATTTACTGGGGGGGCACCGGGGGTGGGGCGAGTTTTTCGCGATCCGCCTCGACATTGAAGCGCCGGTAGTTCCCAAAGGAGATGGTCCGGTTGACCGTAATTCCTTTGACGAGCAGTACCCGGAGTCCGAGGTTGATATCGATTCTGGTCGGGAGCCAGATTTCGTTGTTGACCTTCTCCTGTTCAAGGACAAAGGTGGCCCCTTCGCGGAGTGAGGCGAGCAGACCTCCGGCGACCTTGTAGGCCTGGACGAGTCGGGCGTCGACTCGGGCGACCTGCTTGTCATTTGGATCGACCCAGATAGCCCCAACCATCTTTCCAAAGAACTTCTCATAGTCCTTACGTGGTTTGTAACCGGGGAGTGGCTCGAAATCGAAGACGATCACCTCGTGATTGCGATAGCTTTCGCGCCGGGGGTTGACCAGCTTCGAGGCGCGCAGCACGTCGGCAATGGCTATTCGCTGTCCGCGCTCAGGATCCGGAGATCCGGTGGTCGTCTGGTTGACATCCCGTTCCCGGTTGGCCTTTCGCTCCTTCTCCGCCTCGCGCTTCTCGATCTCCCTGACCCTTTTTTCGATCTTGCGGTTCTCGTCGGCCTCGTCACTGGGCGAGAGCGGCTGGCCATTCTTGGCCACAAGCCGGCGGATCCGATTGCCTTTGAAGAAGGTCAGTTCATAGGTGTTCGATTCTTTTTCGATGGCCTGTCCCTGGTTGGTCAGTTCCCGCAGGACCACCGATTCGGTGTAGGTGTATTTGTCGAGGATCTCGTCGATGCGCTCCTCGTTCTGGCCGACCTCGCGGAGCAGGGCTTCGATATCCGGGAGCGGCACATTGGAGACGGTGGGGAAGTCGAAGAGGGCCCGGTCGAGAGTTGGATTATGGGTGATCTTCTCCAGTCTGATCTCGAAGCGCTCCTCACCGAGCGTCATGGTAATGAGGTGGGGCTCGAGCAGGCCGTTGACCATCCGGAAATCGCCATAGTCGAAGCGACGCGTCAGCCCGGCGAGGGGGATCTCCTCACGGATGAGCCGTCCGGTCTCCACATCGAAGAAGAGGCGCAGCTGGATGTTCCGCACGGTGGTCAGGAGCACCACGTGGACGGGGCGGCCGTCGATCTCGGCGCGGGTGGGGGGCGTGAGTTTTGAACGCTCTTTCTTGTAGTCGAGCCAGCGCACCGCGCGCCAGGCCGCTTCGACCTGGAACTCCCGGCTCGCCTGACCGGTCAGGGTCCGCAGTCCATCACGGGAGTCTCGAATCCACCCCGATTTGCCATTGAACCCCTGGCTGACCTCCAGGCCCCGCAGGTCGAAGGAGGTTCCGAAGTAGTTCGGAGCCTGACTGACGGCGAGGTACCGCCCGCTCGCGCCATTGCGCGAGTTGGTGATTGTGCCTTCGGCGCGCCAGCTCCGCACCATCCGGAGCGCCTTTTCGCCGCCGTGGCTCTTTGAGGCCTCTTTGATGATGCGGTCAGCGCTCTGGGCCAGGCTTGTCGCGGCAAGGGGCAGCAGGGTGACCAGCATCATCAGGCACCGGGCAATTGGACGCCACTCTCTGTATGATCGGTTCATCGAATCGTCTCTTCCTCAAAAATTGCAGGTTCACGGACCATCATAAGTTCATCTACCCTAGCATAAGTTCATCCACCCTGACGGTCGCGCAACGGTCGATCCATCTAACTACTGCTGACTCAATACAATCTAAATCTCACAATCGAGTCACGGTGGGCATAATTTCCCGTACCAGAGGATCGGTCCGGTCGCTGGTGGTCAGAACTGACGTGGGACTGGCAGGCAGGCCGATCGCATTTCAACCGTCAGCCACCATTTTAACCGGAGACAAGCGGGACGGAGGCCCGCGCACCCAGGCGCCTGCGCCAGGATGACCCTTGACCAGCTGCCGTGAAGACGTTATAAAAGTTGAGAAATTCCAGATTTACCGACTTAATCATTGCGTCATTACCAGTCTCTCTTTGAGAGTCCATTTTTCGTCAGATCACCCTGAGTGATCCCGGAGGGGATTCATGCCAGCCTTGCGCAACCGAATCAAACTGATTCTGCTTTTTCTGATGGTCGTGGCCATCATCCCATTTCTGCCGCCGCTTTCGGGCGCCGGGGCCTCTGAGCAGGACGCTTCCGCCGCCCAGATCGAGTTCTTCGAGAAGAGGGTCCGGCCGGTCTTCGCGGCCCATTGTGCGAAGTGCCATAATCCGCAGGCCATGGTCGCTGAGCTCGACCTGACGACGGCCGAGGGCTTTCGCAAAGGTGGTGAGAGCGGGCCCCTCCTCGATCTGGAGCATCCGGAGAATAGCCGGCTCCTGAAGGTCGTCGGTTATGAAGAGAAGCTGAAGATGCCCCCGACCGGCAAGCTGCGTGAAGATGAGCTGGAGGCTTTGGCCACCTGGGTCAGGATGGGTGCTCCCTGGCCGGGCGCGGCGGCTACAGCTTCACGTTCCGCCACTGCTTCACGTTCAGCCACTGCTTCACGTTCAGCCACTGCTTCGCGTTCCGCCACTGCTTCACGTTCAGGAAGACCGTTCACGGCCGAGGAGAAGAACTACTGGGCCTTCCAGCCCATCAGCCAGCCCAGCCTTCCAGAGGTGAAGAATGTGCGCTGGGTTCGCAACCCGATCGATCGGTTCATTCTCGCCGGTTTGGAGTCGAAGGGGCTCGCGCCGGGGCGTCCCGCTGACCGGCTGACCCTGCTGCGCCGGGCCACGTATGACCTGACCGGTCTGCCCCCCACCGAGGCGGAGATCAGAGATTTTCTGGCGGACGAGTCACCGGAGGCCTTTGCCAAAGTGGTCGATCGCCTGCTGGCCTCGCCGCGTTATGGCGAGAAGTGGGGCCGCCATTGGCTCGACGTCGCCCGCTATGCCGACTCGACCGGCAACGATGAGGATCATCGATACCCGCACGCCTGGCGTTACCGCGACTATGTGATCGACGCCTTCAACCGCGATCTGCCTTATGACCAGTTTGTTCGCGAGCAGTTGGCTGGCGATCTCCTCCCCGATCAGAATGGGGGAGAGGTCAACCGGCGGGGCATTATCGCCACCGGGTTTCTGGCGCTTGGCCCGAAGGCCATTGCCCAGCAGGATAAGGATCGAATGCTCTACGATGTCTATGATGAGCAGGTCGAGGTGACCGGGAAGGCCTTCCTCGGCCTGACCATCTCCTGTGCGCGGTGCCATAACCACAAGTTTGATCCGGTGCTGACCAGGGACTACTATGGAATGGTCGGGATCTTTGCCAGCACACGCAGCTTCCGCGATCCGCGGGCCTTTGTCTCCCAGGCGCTGACCAAGCCGCTGGTGAACAGCGCCGACTACCAGGCCTACCAGAAACGTCTCGAGACCTGGAAGGCGGAGGACAAGCGTCTCAAGCTGGCGCTCGAAACGATCATCGACCGGCAGAAAGAGTCGCGCATCGCGGCCCTGAAGGAGCGGCTCGCCGACTACATGCTGGGTGCTCGTCAGGTCTACCTTGCCGGAGCGAAGGTTGAGGAGCTGGCGGCGACCCGCAATCTCGATGTTGCGATTCTCAGGAAGTGGGTCAACTACCTCAAGCCAGGTGATGATCCGCGCCAGCACCTTCTGGCGTGGCACCAGGCCGAGGATCCGGCAGCGGAGGCCCGCGCCTATCAGACAGCGTTCATCAAGCGGCTTGGCGAATGGCAGCCCCGGCTCGCCGAATGGCGCGAGAAGTATCAGAAGGCGATCACCGCGGCAGCGGCGCTCCCTGATCGGCCGGCTTTTGTCGATGGCGAAGATCGTTTCTTTGCGGAGACCTATCTCGGCAAGAAGGGACCGTTCTCGGTCGATGAGAGCGAAGAGAGCTTTTTCACCGCGTCCGAGCGGGTGGAGGTTGCCCAACTCCGGCGGGGAATCGACGCGCACAAGGCGCAAATGCCCACCGAACCGGAGATGGCCTGCGCGGTCGAAGATGGGCAGTCGGTGCGCCAGCACGTCTTTATCCGGGGAGATCTCAACAATCCGGGCGAAGAGGCCCCGCGGACCATCCCGACCATTCTCGCCTCAACCACCACTCCGGTCACCTTCGGGGAGGGAAGCGGACGACGTGAACTGGCGCAATGGCTGACCAGTCCGGAGCATCCGCTGACGGCCCGGGTCATGGCCAACCGGATCTGGCTGTGGCACTTTGGGGAGGGGATCGTCCGGACCCCGGACAACTTTGGCA
>JBEAVZ010000101.1:0-3806 GCA_041160645.1 Acidobacteriota bacterium | reverse complement strand
GTCTGGGCCCCGGTGAAGGCCCCCTTCTCGTGCCCGAAGAGCTCCGACTCGACGAGGGTCTCCGGCAGCGCGGCGATGTTGCAGGCGATGAATGGTTCCTTGCTCCGCGGACTGATCTGGTGGATGTGGCGCGCGAGGACCTCTTTACCTGTTCCCGACTCGCCGGTGATGAGGACGGTCGCGCTGGTCTCGGCCACCGACTTGGCCTGATCGAGGATGCGCATCAGCGCCGGCGTCGAGCCGACGACCGCCTTCTCCGCCCGGCGCAGGTTCTCCAGCTGCTCCTGGAGCGCCTTGATCTCGTGGTGGAGCTGGTGGCTCTGGGCGGCGTTCCGGACCATGATCTCGATCTCGACCGGGGTGAAGGGCTTCGGGAGGGGCGCATAGGCGCTCCGCTTGGCGACCTCCATCGCCGCGCTGCGCGAGTCGTCACCAGTGACGACAATGACCGGAATCTGGTTGTTGAACTCCCGCACCCCCTCGAGAACGCCGAGCCCCTCGGTGATGTCGTCCTCGTTGGGCGGCATGTGGAGATCGCAGATCACCACATCCACCCCACCCTTCTCGACCGCGGCGAGCGCTTCTTTGCGCGATGAGGCCTGGATGATGTCGTAGTCCTCCTCGAGAACACTGGCGAGCTGGCGACGAATGGCGGCCTGATCGTCGACAATCAATACTGTCTGTCTTCCTTTATCGGTCATGAATCGTCAGTCTGCCTGATTTTTGAGCGGGGTGATCGCTTTCACCAGATCGCCGGGGCTCTCGGGCAGGCTCGTCGTGATGTGCCCCTTGATCGGGAGGATCACGCTGAACTCGGTTCCGCGTCCGACCTGGCTGGCGACGTCGATTCGTCCGCCATGCTGCTCAACGATATAGAGGCAGGAGTAGAGGCCAATCCCCCAGCCCTTCTTCTTGGTCGAGGCAAAGATGCGGAAGAGTCGCTCACGGATGAACTCCTCGCTCATTCCCACGCCGGTGTCGGCGACCGAGATGATCGCATTGTCGCCATCACGCCGCGTCGAGATGAGCAGTGAGCCGCCGTTTGGCATGGCCTGAATGGCGTTGATGATCAGATTCTCGACGACCCGCTCGATCGCTTTGCTCTCGACATTGGCGATCGCGTCAGGATGCAGATTGGTCTGGAGGTGGAAGTGATCGGTCACCTGAACGGCGGTCCGGTCGATGACCCGACGGACGATGCTGCTCAGGTTTCGTGGTTCAAGTTGCAGCCTGGCCGGCGTGAGCGGATCGGAGAGTTTGGCCACCAGGTTCTGGAGGTTGCTGACCGCCTCGGAGAGGGTGCGCATGGCATCCTCGCGGAAGTCTTCGCGGTCGAACTTCCGCTCCATATTTGCCACCAGCAGATTGAGCGAATGGATCTGATTCTTCAGATCGTGGCTCAGAATGGCGACGATTCGTAAAAATGCTTCGAGTTGCTGGTGCTCGGCCCGCTGGCGAATGAGGTCCGACTCTTTGCGGATCAGTTCGTGTAACCGTCCCGCCATCCGATTGAAGGCCTCGGCGAGAACCCGCGTCTCATCGTGTGACCTGATTTCGATCCGGTGGTCGAGGTTGCCGGTGGCGATGGCCCGCGCGCCATTGGTGATGCGGCGGATCGAGTCGGTCGTTCCGCTGATCAGAAAATAGATCGCCAGCATGGCGACGATCACCAGCAGCAGGGTCAGCAGCAGCATAATGTAGCTGTCAAACTCGACCTCTCCGAGCGCCTGGGAGTAGTTCCGGGTAACGAGAATTGAGAGTTGTGGTGAGTGGCCGTGGCGACGCTGGTGGATCAGCCACGGGCGGAGGTCGAACTCTGACGCGCCACTCGCGCGCAGACTCTGCCAGGCCGGGAAGGCCGTGGCGAAGAGCTGGTTTTGCCGCGATCGATCGGTCGCGAAGAGGATTCGCTCATCCGGACCAGTGATGATCACCTGGGGGCGATGATCGATGGGCCGCTCAGCTTCAGTCTCTCCGCGCGGCCGGGCCGCCAACTCCAGCAGCTGGTCGAAACGCAACCTGGCCACCAGCGCTCCCGTCAGCGTTCCGCGCTCATCGCCGAGCGGGACGATCAGGTCGATTCGTGACCCGCCATCCTCCGTGAAGATCGCGCTGACGTGGATCCGGCCCACTCCCGGCGCCTCGCCAGTCTGCGCCGGCGCGGTGCGGGCGGGTGGCCACTCACCGGGCCGGTCGGCGCGATCGAAGAGACCGGTCTGGATGAATGGACGGATGACTCCCCGTTCATTGGGTCGACAATCGACCCGGAAGAATGGCGCGCCGTTCCGGTCGACCAGAATCAGTTTGGTGAAGAACTCCTGGTGGGTAAGCAGAAAGACGGCAAGATCCAGTCGCAGCTGATCGTTTGGAAGAGCGCCGAGTTGGCGGGCATAGCCCGGCCACTCCCCGCGGCTGGTCAGCTCGAGCAGCTCCTTCCCGCGCGCGTCGAACTGGTGCGCGATCTGCTCCGACACCTCGCGGGCCCGGTCACGCAGCACCCCCTGCATCGCCAGTTTGGCGCCGCCCATGGCGGTCTCCTGCCATCGTGCCCAGAGAAGAACCATTGGCGCGATGATCAGGATGAAGAAGGCAAGGACCAGTTTGTCGCGAATACCCATTCCCGGCATAGATCTGCTGCGTCATTTTCGAGATCTGGCCATCGCTCCAGCGACCGAATCAGGCGCGAAGCATCAGCTTGCAGATGGCGAAAGGACCTTGAAAAGACAATCGACCAGTTGGCCTTGGTTGGCCACGGGGGTGACACTGAACGGGGGTGGAAGATGGGCGGCGGGAGTTATTCAGGGGCGTTTGAAGAAGAACCAACCCGGTGCCTGTGCAGAATATATATTAATCTTAGCTTCGCGCCAAGACAAAATTAATTTTGACCCAGGCAGAACTCTCCCGCGGGACAGGTCTGCCTGACGGCGAGGGTGGGGGCCGCCCCTACTCCTCGACCTTCAGTTCGTTGATCATCTTGTGAAGATACTGTCGGCTGATCTTGAGCCGCTGGGCGGCCTCCGAGCGTGATTGGTGGCATTCGCGCAGCGCTTGCCGGACCAGCTCCCGTTTGAAATCGGTCAGGGCCGACTCGAAGGAGAGATCCGGGGGGAGGGAACCATCGATCAGCTGCAGCGGATGCAGCATCATGTGCGGAGTCTCGGCTGGCGCGCTCGGCGCGGCCGGCGCCTGATCCCTGATCTTCGGCGGGAGCGAGTCGATCGTCAGCTCCGGGCCGGTGCTGATGACCACCGCCCGCTCCATGATATTTTCGAGCTCGCGGATGTTGCCCGGCCAGCGGTAGCGGGTCAGTCTCTCCTCGAAATCCTGACTCAGGGAGGGGATCGATTTCTCGTGCTTGCCGGCGGCCTTGCTCACAAAGTGGCGGGCGAGGATCGGGATATCCTCCTGCCGTCCACGCAGCGGCGGGAGTTCGAGGTTGACGATGTTGAGGCGATAGTAGAGGTCGGCGCGAAACTGTCCGTTGTCGACCATGTCCTCGAGGTTCCGGTTGGTCGCGGCAATGACGCGGATATCGACCGTCAGGAGGTCCTTGCCACCCAGCCGCTCAAATTGACGCTCCTGGAGGACCCGCAGCAGCTTGACCTGCATCGCCGGGGTCAGCTCGCCAATCTCATCGAGGAAGAGCGTCCCCTTGTTGGCCAGTTCGAAGCGCCCCTGCCGCCGCGTCTGGGCCCCGGTGAAGGCCCCCTTCTCGTGCCCGAAGAGCTCCGACTCGACGAGGGTCTCCGGCAGCGCGGCGATGTTGCAGGCGATGAATGGTTCCTTGCTCCGCGGACTGATCTGGT
>JBEAVZ010000093.1:0-9704 GCA_041160645.1 Acidobacteriota bacterium | reverse complement strand
TTTCGGGACAATCTGATTTTGCGAGACTTGCGGGCCAGACATGCGGGCCAGACATGCGGGCCAGACTTGCGGGTCTGAAGACCCGCGCCCCCAGTAGCCCTCTCTGTAATCCTGATCGAAGAGCCGGGGTTGCCGTGGGCCGTAATCAGCGCCGTAGTGACGGGAGTGTTGTGCCGACACTATTTCTTTTCCGAACTGATCAGGTCTCCTTTCTGTTTTGTCAACTCAAATCAATCAATATCGACTTTGCAAAAGCCCTGGGTCCCCGCTGACTTCGCTTTGCGCTTGATTGACTGGTCGCGTATCATCATCAACTTGCAAGGAGATTTCAGCAGTTCAGTCGAGTAAGGTAATCATCAGATGCAGGATCAGACGCAGCAATTGGACGATCAATCAGCCGGGCCCCAGATTCCGACCATCGAGGCCGTTCACCCCGGTGCCGGCGTTGAGGGTGGAGAGGTGATCATCACCACCTCTGGTTATGACACGGCGGACTATGCCAGCTGTCAGGTCAGATTCGGAGAGCGGCGGGGGCGCCTGGTCAGCGCGTCTCCGACCCGGGTCATCGCCGCGGTGCCAGAGCTGCCGATCGGTTTCGAATCGAGCGACATCCGGCTGATCGATCGGAATGGCCTGGCAAATGGCCGCTTCATCACTGGACGAAAGCTGGCCGAGCACCTCCATCCGGTAACCAATCCGGCGATCGACCGCGAGGATGGCAGCGTCTACGTGACGCTCTCCGGGACACGCGGGCAGAACGTGCCGGTCTCGATCTTCAAGATTTCCGCGGACCGGCACGTCTCGCCATTCCTCTCCGAGATCGTCAATCCGACCGGCCTCGCCTTTGGTCGCGATGGTGATCTCTATGTCACCAGCCGCTTCGAGGGCACCCTCTACCGCGTCACCCCCTTCAAAGAGGTGCAGACGGTGGCGACCGATCTGGGGATTGCCACCGGGATCGCTGTGGCGCCGAGTGGGGATATATTCATCGGAGACCGGAACGGAACGATCCACCGGCTCAACGACGTGGGCGAATCACGCCCCTTCGCCTCGATCGAGCCGAGTGTCTCGGCCTTCCACCTCGCCTTTGGGCCGGGCGGAGACCTCTACGTCACCGGACCGACGGTCTCCTCTTTCGAGAGCATTATGCGGGTCGACTTTGCTGGCAAGGTGACCCCCTTCTATACCGGATTGGGACGGCCACAGGGTCTGGCCTTTGATCGCGACGGACACCTCTACGTCGCCGCCTCTCTCCGTGGCCACCGGGGCATCGTCAGAATCACCGCCGATGGTCGCCACGCCGAGATGGTCGTCTCTGGCGGCTCGATCGTCGGTCTGGCGCTCGATGATCAGGGTCGCATGATCGTCGCCAGCACCGAACGGATCTACGAACTTCCCCTCGGGATCCGGGGTTACTCCCCCTGGTAATCCCCCTCATCCCAACGATTATCCGGAGAGAATATCGCGATGAGCAACGATTCCACCCCCAACACATCAACGATCAGTGGCGCTGAAGAGCTGGCCATGGCCAAAGAGAGCCGTCTGCGGGCCATGCTTCACGAGATGGGCTCGGTCATTGTCGCCTACTCGGGCGGGGTTGACAGCGCCTATCTGGCCTGGCTTGCGGCCAATGAACTCGGCGACCGGGCGCTGGCGGTGACCGGAGAGAGTCCGAGCTACCCCGACTTTCAGCGGCAGGATGCGCTCGCGGTCGTCGAAAAGTTCGCCATCAGGCACGAATTTATCATTACTGACGAGATTGCCGATCCGAACTACCAGGCCAACCCGGTCAACCGCTGCTACTTCTGCAAGCACGAGCTCTTTTCGAAGCTGAGCCAGCTGGCGACAGAGCGTGGCTACGCCTGGGTCTGCGATGGCAACAACGCCGATGACGCCGGCGACTACCGCCCGGGTCGCCAGGCGGCGCGGGAACTCTCCGTGCGCAGCCCGCTGCTCGAGGCGGGGCTGAGCAAGGAGGAGATCCGGCTTCTCTCGCGCCGGGTTGAGCTGCCGGTCTGGGATCGCCCGGCCTCGGCGTGTCTCTCTTCGCGCATTCCCTATGGAATGCCGGTGACGATCGAGAAGCTCTCGAAGATCGAACGTGGCGAGGCGGTTCTCCGCGCCCACGGCTTCCAGCAGATGCGCGTCCGCCATCACGGCGAACTGGCCCGCCTCGAGATCGCCCCCGAAGAGCTGCCACGCGCCCTCGATCTGGATCTGATGCGCCGTCTCAACGACGAGTTCCGCGCGCTGGGCTTCAAATATGTGACGCTCGATCTGCAGGGCTACCGCA
The DNA here is from genome assembly GCA_041160645.1 of Acidobacteriota bacterium. Classification (GTDB taxonomy): domain Bacteria; phylum Acidobacteriota; class Blastocatellia; order RBC074; family RBC074; genus CAIOZW01. The sequence goes on along the minus strand of JBEAVZ010000093.1, from coordinate 7,411 downwards.
CCGGCTCCCTCAATGAGTCTCTCTCCATCGGTTCCTACCACGCGACAACTGCGGCGACAGATTGAAGGCGCGCGCCAGGGTCGGGACGAGGATTTGCTCCCCGCCCGACCCTGGCGCGTTCGACTGCCGAGCTGATCCAACAATTATTAAGGTTCAAGGCTGAGACTATTATTAAAGCTGAGACTTTGGATAAACCGGATAATCCATCTTTTTCCATTGCGAGGAGGTTCCCACGTTGGCTTTTGTTGATGACATGCGGGTGATCAAGGACGAGAACCCATTCGAATCGATGATGTCCCGCTTCGATCATGCCGCGCGACTGCTCAATCTCAATCCCGACCTCTACCAGGTCCTGCGCGTCCCGAACCGTGAGTTTACGGTCTACATCCCGGTCTTCATGGACAGCGGGAAGATCGAGATCTTCACCGGCTACCGGGTCCAGCACAACTTTGCCCGTGGGCCGGCCAAGGGCGGCATTCTCTATGCCCCGGATCTCTCCCTCGATGAGATTCGCGCCCTCGCCGCCTGGATGACCTGGAAGTGCGCGGTCGTCAACATCCCGTTTGGCGGCGCCAAGGGTGGAATCGTCTGCAATCCGTCGCGCCTCTCCAACTCGGAACTGGAGCGGCTGACCCGCCGCTACACGGCCGAGTTGATCGATGTCATCGGCCCCGAGCGGGACGTTCCGGCTCCGGACATGAACACCAACGAGCAGATCATGGCCTGGATCATGGATACCTACTCGATGCACGCGCGGCACACGGTGACCGCCGTGGTCACCGGTAAGCCGATCGACCTCTCCGGCTCGCGGGGACGGCGCGAAGCGACCGGGCGCGGGCTGCTGATCGTCGTCAATGAGGCAATCCAGAAGTTTGGGCTTCGCCCGGCGGAGACCCGGGTCGTCATCCAGGGTTCGGGCAATGTCGGCGGCACCGCGGCTCTTCTCATGCACGAGTCGGGTTATAAGGTTATCGCCATCTCCGATATTCACGGGGCGATCCTCAACCCGCAGGGTCTCGACATTCCGGATGTTCTCGAGTACCTCGAGACAAATAAGAGTCTGGAAAACTATCCAAAGGCCGATCCCATCTCGAACCACGAACTGCTTGAACTCGAATGCGAAGTGCTGATTCCGGCGGCCACCGAGAACCAGATTACCAGCCAGAACGCAGGTCGAGTCAAATGCCGCATCCTCGCCGAGGGCGCCAATGGCCCAACGACCGCCAATGCCGACGAGATTCTCGCCCGGAACGGTGTCTTTGTCATTCCGGACATCCTTGCCAACGCCGGCGGAGTAACCTGCAACTACCTTGAATGGGTCCAGAATCGGATGGGTTACTTTTGGAAGGAGTCCCTGGTCAATGAGCGGCTGGAGGACGTCATGGTCGCCAGCTTCCACGATGTCGTGAAGTATGCGGAGACCCACCAGGTCAACAACCGTATCGCCTCCTATATGCTGGCCATCGACCGCGTCGCCTACGTGACTCAGATTCGTGGAATATACGCCTAGAATGGCCGGGCAATCGCATTCAGCCACCTTTTGAACCGGGGACCTGCGGGCCGGCGGCCCGCGCCCCCGGGGAGGGCGCCTCCTGAAATGTGATTGCCCTGCGTAGAATGGTGGAATCGGAGGCTGGATTCTAATTCGATTGACACCTTTGCAGGCAGAGTGTAGATTTGACTTGGTTTTTGTCAAGTAAAATGCGAAGACCTCTATTATCTCTCAGGCGCTATTTTCCGGAGCTCTTTTAGTGGTTTTGGAGCGCCTGAGGGGCGCGCCGCGCCGAGACTCCGGGCATCCCGAATGGCGATGTGCGCAACCAATCCGCAGTCCGCGATTCGACCCGCTTGAATCGGGACATTTTGCCGGAGTGGGTGGGCTGAGTAGTCCGGTTGATTGGCCGGGTTGAGTAGCCGGGTTGATTGGCCGGGTTGATTGGCCGGGTTGAGTAGCCGGGTTGAGTAGCCGGGTTGAGTAGCCGGGTTGAGTAGCCGGGTTAAATTGACCAGTTTAATTGGGAAACCAGCGGCAGAGAGGGTCAGCGATGCCGGCCAGACTAGTTCGAGAGACCAGCTTGACAGACCAGCTTGCCAGACAAGCTTGACAGAGTTTGCCAGACCAGCTTGACAGACTGGACCATCCGGAACGGAGAAGCCGGAGAGTCCGCCGCTATCGACCGCGAATACCCGCATGTCGATAATTCGCTTTAAAGGTGTCCTGTATCAACAGATCGACACCAGCGAATCCAGCGGGACCATTGAAAATTTGAAGCAAGTCTTTTTTGAAGCCTGTCTTTATTGAAGTCTTTATTGAGCACGCTACGATTATCGTAGCCGACTTTAAGTTCTTTCAAGTTTTTGCAGTATTGAATCTACAGTACCCAGTCTGAGTAACGATGGAGCATCTCCCGACCCGTGGTTACCTCGGCTGCAATGAGAGTGTGATATTTAATCATCACTTCCAGGAGGAGAAACATGATTTTTGCGAGACGAATGCTTGGTCTGCTGCTCGCCGTGCTGATGATCGGAATCGGTGCCGACGCGCAGACTCTACGCTCGACCGATGATCCTCGCAATCAGGCGCCCACGGTCAATGGCGGTACGGGACTTTTCACAGTCTACGACGCCCAGACGCTGCGGAAAGGCGAGTTCAACTTTGGCTTCTACGCCAACCACTTCCACCGCGATCCAGGCAACATCCGCTTCCAGGTCTACCCGGTCAATTTCCAGGTCGGCTTCAACGACTACGTGGAGTTCTTTGCCAATTTCGAGTCGCAGAAGAACCTGACGGTTGGGGCGCCGGCGCTGCTGAGCGGCTTCTACATGCCGGATGTGCGGACGAAGACGCTCGCGCCGGGTCGTCTGGTGGTCGTTCCGGGACAGAACTCCGCCTCGGTACTCCAGTCAGATCCCTGCGGAAATGGTGGATTCCCGGGTCCGTGCCGTATTCCCGGCGGGCTCAACATCGGGCCCTTCACGGCCCGCCCGACGGGCAACAACACCGCGCTCTACGTGGGACTCGGCGCTCCGGTGGGAGGAATTCTCCCGGCGCTCGCGCCCAACGTCAATCCGAGCTACAACCCGGCGGCGCCCTTCATCTCCCGTTTCAACGGTTCCGGGATGGGTGACATCTGGCTTGGAGCGAAGATCCGCCTGACCTCGCCGAAGAGCTCGGTCGGTTTCGCGTTGATCCCGGTGGTCAAGGTGCCGATTACGCGCGACCTCTTCCCGGGCCTCGAGAATGGCCGGAGCACCGGTTCGTGGGACTACGGAATGATCGTCGCGTTTGATGGACGGCTCAACAAGTACATCAACCTGAGTTCCAACGTTGGCTTCATCCGCAAGGGTGATCCGCAGGCGAGGTTCATGAACCTTGGCCCGCTCTGCGCCGGATGTGCAGTGATTCAGGGCTTTGGCCGGAGCGAGAAGGCGCTCGATCTGCCGAACGAGCTTCGCGCGGGAGTCGGAGTCGACTTCCCGGTCAGCCAGTATCTGCAGTTCATCGCCGAGATCTCCTCGACGACCTTCATCGGTTCGCGGACGCCCTCGGTTCTCTACAACAGCCCGGTCGACTTCATCGGTGGCGCGCGCATCTTCCCGACGCGCTGGCTCTCGATCAGCGCCGCCTACCAGCGGAATCTGAACAGCTTCGACCGGATCAATTCGCGTTTTGGAACGAATGGCTTCATTGCGGGTCTCTCGTTTGGACGGACCAACAAGCGTGAAGAGCCGGTGCTTCCGAACCAGGCTCCGACGGTCAGCCTGACGGTCGGATCGATCACCAAGGGATCGAACGATCTGCTGCGTGAGTCGGCGTCGACGATCTGCGCTGGCGACAAGGTGGCGTTGAGCACCGCGGCGGCCGATCCGGATGGCGATTCCCTGACCTACCGCTGGACCTCGAGCGCGACCAACGGTGGTCGTTTCGCCTCCGAGGGTGGATCGAACAACACCTTCGACACGACCGGGCTGGCTCCGGGCGAGTACACGATCACGGTCGAAGTTGATGATGGCTGCGGTTGCGTCGCCTTCGATTCGAAGACGATCACCGTCACCAACTGCCCGCCGCTGACGGTCTGCTATTCGCCGAACCTGAGCGTGACGGCCGACAAGTCGGAGGCTGACGCTGGTGAGAAGATCACCATCTCGACGGCCGGGGTCACCGGTGGTCGGAACTACGGCAACGTCACCTACAACTGGAGTGCTTCCGCCGGCCGTATCGTCGGTTCGGGAACCCGGGTGACGCTCGACACGACGGGTGTGGCCGCTGGCTCACGGATCGATGTGCTGGTCAAGGCGACCTCCGAAGCGGGCAGCTGCTCGGCGAGTGGCGCGAGCCGACTCTCGATCAAGGTTCCGCCGGCGATCGTCAAGCCGAAGGCGACTGAGCTGGGTCAGTGCAACACCTTCAAGCGGAACAACGCCCGCGTCGACAACGTCTGTCTCGACCTGCTGAAGCGGGTCACGACCGCCCTGCAGAGCGATCCGGGAGCGAAGCTCCTCATCGACGCCTACCAGGGTCCGAAGGAGAAGGCGAAGAAGCTCGACGTGCAGCGTGGCAAGAACGTTCGTGACCTGCTGGCCGATCCGAACACGGTTCTCGGCACCAGCATCGATGCCAACCGCATCTCGGTTCGTCCGGGTGGAGTTTCCACCAGTGGTGACCAGATCCGGCTGTGGCTGGTTCCGGCAGGAGCCGACGATCCGGCTGGCCCGGCCGTCGCTGATGTCGGGGCGGTCAAGGTCTCGAAGAAGTCGCGCCGCGGACGGCGTTAATCACAACATTGCCTCCGGGCAATCCACGAAGAGGCAGGTGATCTCCGGATCGCCTGCCTTTTTCAATATCTGTCACCAGAATCGACCGCACGTTAAATTTGATGATGAACCTGCAGGATTCCGGAAAGAGGATCGGCCGATGGGGCAGTCTGGCCTTCATCCTCGCGCTGCTCCTCGCCAGCTGGCTGCGTTTCGAGCAGCTTGGGCTCAAACCACTTCACCACGATGAGAGCGTCAACGGAGGGTTTATGCTCTCGCTCCTCCATGAGGGGGACTATCGTTACAACCCCGACAACTACCATGGTCCATCGCTCTACTACCTGACCCTTGCGCCACTCCGGCTGCTGGGAGAGAGCGAAGCGGCGCTGCGTGCCGTTCCGGCGTTCTTTGGCCTGCTGACCGTCGCGCTGCTCTGGCTGCTGCGACGGCGGTTGGGCGAGGTCGGAACTCCGGTCGCGGCGCTGCTCATGGCCAGCTCGACCGGCCTGGTCTACTACTCGCGGGACTTTATTCACGAGATGATCTTTGGCTGTCTCTCCCTTGGAGTTGTAGTGGGGGCGGTGAGGTACAGTGATGAGCGGCGCTTCCGCTGGCTTGTCCTCGGGGCGGTCAGCCTCGGCCTGCTCTTCGCGACCAAGGAGACGGCGGTAGTTATCCTGATTGTCCTGATTCTGGCGCTTATCAGCGCCCGGGTCTGGGAGCGGATCCGCGGGAGCGAATCGGCTGATTCCGGGCGCGCGGGTCGAGTCAGTTTCGACCACGCCGTGGCGGGGTTGGTCATCTTTCTCTTCGTCAATATCATCCTCTACAGTTCGCTCTTCACCAATGGAGCAGGGATCGTTGACGCGCTCAGGTCGCCGTGGCGCTGGACGCTCCGGAGTGGTTCAGAACACGTCAAGGAGTTCTGGTACTATGCGGCGATCCTTCTCAAACTTGAGGCGCCGCTGCTGATTGGCGCGATTACCGGAGGGGGGCTGATTGCGTGGCGGGGCAGCCGTTTCTGGCTCTTCAGCGGGGCCTGGACGCTCGGTCTCTTCCTCGCCTATTCGATCATCGGGTATAAGACGCCCTGGCTGATCGTCAATATACTGATCCCCATGGCCCTGCTGGGCGGGCATGCCGCGCAACGAATTGCGACAAGGTTCCCGTCGCCGGCGCTCCGACTGCTTCTTCTCTTCCCTCTCGTCGCCGGGCTGGGTTATGCCGCCTGGTTCACCCGGGAGATCAATCTCGTCCATTATGATGACAATCAGAATCGGCAGGGCTATTTTGCCGACCTTGGACGGAGTTACAACCTCTATCCATTGACCAATGAACAGGTCGGCTATGTCTATGCCCAGACGGATCGCGACTTCCTCAACCTGGTGCAACTGATCGAGAGTGAAGCGGCGGCGGCCGCCGGGAAGCGAACAATCTTCATTGCCGCGCCGGAATACTGGCCGCTGCCGTGGTACCTCCGTCAATACTCGGTCGACTTTACCGGCAAGACGCCAGATTTTGATGCGGCGGGCGAGCCGGCCATCGGCCACCAGATGGTGATTGCCAACACGGACCAGCTCCACGCCTTCAGTCAGAGCGGCGGGTTCAAGATCAGTCCAACATCATATACAATGCGTCCGGGAGTCAGCCTGATTCTTCTGGCGCGCCAACCGGATCATCATCAAGAAAGTGAGAGCAAGCCATGAAACATACCGATGCCTTTGAGAAAATCTGTCAGGATGCCCGATCACGTATCCGCGAGGTAACGATCGACGAGGTTCGCGAGCGTCAGGCACGCGGGGCGGAGTTTCATCTCATCGACGTCCGTGAAGATCACGAGTGGACCGCCGGACACATTCCCGGGGCCCGCCACCTCGGAAGGGGCATTATTGAACGGGATATCGAGGGAGTGGTGCCAGACTATGCGGCAGAGATTGTCCTCTACTGTGGCGGCGGGTACCGATCGGCGCTGGCGGCGGATAACCTGCAGAAGATGGGCTATCAGAATGTGATTTCGATGGCTGGCGGGATTCGGGCCTGGCGCGAAGCGGGTCTCGCAGAGGAGTAGAGTCAGGGGGAGGAAGAGGACGCCAGGGCCTCATCCTCCCCTTCATTTCATCAGAATATCGCCACCTTGACCGAGAGATACTTCTTCGGATTCTGGCGGAAGTCATAGAGAAGCTTGGTCACCTCGGCCGACATGTTGTTGAGGTTCTGATAGAGGCGCTCATCCTTGAGCAGCTTTCCCGCCGTCCCCTCGCCACGTTCAAGTCCGGTCGCGATCTTGTTCAGCTTGTCGATCGTCTCGCGCGCATCGGCGTAGAGTTTCTCATCGTTGAGCAGTTTGCCCAGATTGCCTTCCCCGCGCTCCACCTTGGCCATGGCGCGTTCGAGACGGGCCGACGTATCGTCGAGCCGCTTGATGAGCGAATTGGTCCGGTTATAGAGCTCCTCATCCTTGAGCAGTTTGCCGATGGTCCCCTTCCCCGCCCCGATCTGCTCATTCATCTGATCAGAGATGCGGCGGAGTTTGCTGATCGTCTCACTCGCCTCATTGTAGAGGGACGGATCATTGAGAAGTTTACCGACGGTGCCTTTGCCATCCCGAAAAGCCTGGAGGAGTGACTCAGCCTCACGAACGGTCCGGTCGAGATCG
>JBEAVZ010000075.1:0-3663 GCA_041160645.1 Acidobacteriota bacterium | reverse complement strand
CGCTTGGTCACCTCATAGTTCAGTTCCTCGAAGATTTCGCCGAGCTGGGCCGGCGAGGCGATGTTGAATTCACGCCCGGCTTCCTGGTAGATCTCGCCGGTCAGCCGCTCAATCTCCCCCTCCATCTCGACCGAGATGGTCGCGAGAGCCTGCGGGTCGATTCCAAAGCCCGCGCGTTCAATCTCATAGAGCAGCGGGATCAGCGGCAGGTCGATCTGGTGGTAGACGTAGTCGAGCGTCTCCTGCTGAAACGGAAAGGTCTTCTCGTCGCGCCCAAGCCGCCCCGTCAGTTCCGTCTCCAGCTGCCCGGTCAGATCGGCGATCCGGGCGACCTTCCCCGCCTCATTCTCCATTGCCGGAGGGGTGACCGGCGCCAGCCAGGTCGAAGCCAGTTGGAGCGGTTCATAGCTGGCCGCCCCATCATCGGCCCGCAGCAGGTAGCCGGCAATCAGGGTGTCTCCGGTCACCTTCTCGATGACTATCCCCTCGCGGCCCAGCAGGTGGAGGGCGCGTTTCCAGTCGTGCGTCACCTTCTCGATCAACCCATTCTCGAGCAGTCCGGCAATCGATTGCCAGGCTGCCGCCCGATCGGCGACCTGGTCGAGCGCCAGGTAGTCGGCCGATCCGGGCTGACTTGAGAAGGCCATCCCGATCAACTTTCCGCTCTGGTCGGTGTGGAGAGAGAAGGCCAGTCGCTCGGCCTCATCGAGTTGCTTCACGACATCGTCAATCGCCGCATTGGTCGTGTGGATGGCATACTCGAGACTGGCCGCTGCTTCCGGCGTGGCGGGAGCCGCCTCCGACTTCGTTTCCGGCGCGAACTCGCGGCTGAGCGTGTTGAACTCCAGTTCGGTAAAGAGCTGGTGGGCCAGCTCTCTGTCTGGCGGCTCGAGTTTCAGCGCCTCCAGATCAAGGCTGACTGGCACCTGCCGATCGATCTCTGCCAGCTCGAGGGCCAGCCGAATTTTGTCGGCGTGATCGCGCAGCCCCTCCCGGTAGTTCTTGCGCTTGACCTCCTCCCACCCGGCGAGCGCCTTCTCGACAGTTCCGAACTGCTCGAGCAGCAGCGTCGCTCCTTTCGGCCCGATCCCAAAACCTCCCTCGAAGCCATCGGCGGTATCCCCGGTCAGGCCCAGCCACTCGACGATCTGTTCCGGGCGCACACCATACTTCTCCTTCACCCCGGCCGCGTCGAGAAAGGTCTCCTTCATCCCGCCATCCGACTTCTCGACGCGCAGCATGACGATCAGCGGATCACTGACCAGCTGGGCGAGATCCTTGTCGTTGGTGACGAGGATTGTTTGAACCCCAACCGTGGCCGCCTGCTCCGCCAGCGTCCCCATGATGTCGTCCGCCTCGTACTTGGGGAGCCGAATGATCGGGATCCGCAGCGCTTCACAGAGCCGGTCGAGGTAGGGAAGCTGCGCGACCATCTCCTCCGGCATCGGTTTGCGATGGCCCTTGTACTGTTCAAACTTCTCCTGCCGGAAGGTCGGCTCCTTTGAGTCGAGGACCACCCCGAGATAGTCCGGGTGATGATCGCGGATCAGCTTCCGCAGCGTCATGGTGAACCCGAAGATGGCATTGGTCGGGAGCCCGCGCGAGTTTGAAAGATTGCGGATCGCAAAGAATGCCCGGTAGAGGGTCGACATCCCATCGATCAGGAAGAGTCTCTTTGGCACTGTCTCGTCCATCTCTGTCTCCTGCTCCATCGCCAGTCAAATTCCGCGCCCGCTGGCGGATTCCCCAAAATAGAGAAGTCCGAAGCCCCGGGCGCTGCGCCCACCGACTTCGGACTCCGGATTCTCAATCTGGATCGGGTCAATCCTGACCAGGTCGATCCTGAACCGGCCTCAGGCGAAGGTCAGCCAGTCGCCCGGCGCCTCTTTCTTGCCTGAGGTGATCGCGAAGAACTCATCCTGGAGTCTCGCCGTGACCGGGCCCCGCTTGCCGGCCCCGATCTTGATCCGGTCGATGCTCCGGATCGGGGTGATCTCTGCCGCGGTGCCGGTGAAGAAGACCTCGTCGGCAATGTAGAGCCAGGCGCGCGGGATCACCTGCTCAACCACTTCGAGGCTCATTTGGCGGGCGATCTGCATAACTGAATCGCGGGTGATCCCGGTCAGCACCGCGCTGCTCAGCGGCGGCGTGAAGAGCTTTCCGCCCCGGACGAGGAAGAGGTTCTCGCCGCTCCCCTCACTGACGTTCCCGGTCGTGTCGAGGGCAATCCCTTCCGTGAAGCCATTGAGAATCGCTTCCATCTTGATCAGCTGCGAGTTGAGGTAGTTTCCGGCCGCCTTGGCCGTTGGCGGCAGGGTGTTGTTGTGCATCCGCGCCCAGCTTGCCACACAGACGTCGACCCCCTCCTCGATCGCCTCCTGTCCGAGGTACTTGCCCCAGACCCAGCTGGCAATGTAGGTCTCGACCGGATTGGGCATCGGGTTGACCCCGAATGTGCCATACCCACGGAAGACGATCGGGCGCAGGTAACACTCCTTGAATCCATTCACCCGCACCACTTCGAGACACGCCTCGACCAGCTCATCGACCGAGAATCCGGGCTCCATTCGGTAGATCTTGCAGGAGTCGTGCAGGCGGGCGATGTGCTCGCGCAACCGGAAGACCGCCGGACCCTGCGGCGTCGAATAGCAGCGAATCCCCTCGAACATTCCCGATCCGTAGTGGATGACATGGGACATGACGTGGATGTTCGCGTCCGCCCAGTCGACCAGTTTCCCATTGTGCCAGACCTTACTGGCCGTCTCAGTTGATGATGATGGAAGAGCCATGATTCTGCCGAACTCCTTGGTTACCACTGCGATGTGACCCCATACTCGCCGAGGTAGTGACGCGCAGAGGATTGAGTAATAATTAGCCGATCGGTAACCGATCTATCCGAATCATAATGGTGTGATGAAGTTAGCGCAAGCGACACATGCCGCCCGGTTGACAGATTGCCCCACCGAATCAGGGATTGCCCATTTTGCCCCGCGGTAGTCGGGCCGGCCAATCGCATTTCAAGCGTCAGCCACCTTGTGAACCGGGGACATGCCGTCCGGAGGCCGGCGCGCCCTGGGAGTCCGACTCTGAAAATGGGCTCGCCCTCCGAAGTCGGGCGACTGGGGAAGTGGACTTGAATCGCCCTTGGCCGGATAGATATAATCCGCCAATGAACATTTCTCCCGATTTTATCGAGATTATGCGTTGCCCGGCCTGTCGTGCGCGGATTGAAATGAAGCCGGATGGCCGTGGACTCAAGTGTGTCGAGTGTCGGCGCGTCTATCCGATCCGTGATGAGATCCCGGTTTTGCTGGTCGACGAAGCGACGATCGAGGAGGCGGAGACGGTGTCGGCCTGATGGCTTCTCCCCTTTTCCAACGATTGCCCCACGGCTCAAGCATCCTCTTTATCCGGCTTCGCAACCTGGGTGAGGCGGTGCTCGACACCGCCAATCTCCACGCGCTGAAGAGCTGGCGGCCCGACCTCCGGATCACGATCCTCGTCGAAGCGATCTACACCGACCTCTTCGCGGCCGACCCGGCGATCGAACCGCTTGGCCTTCCCCGGGGCGGCGCACAGCGCCGGAGCCATCTCAAGGCGCGCCTCGCCATCCTCCGCGAAGTTCGCCGCCGCCGCTTCACCGCCGTCGTCAACCTCCACGGC
>JBEAVZ010000513.1:0-4719 GCA_041160645.1 Acidobacteriota bacterium | reverse complement strand
GCTTCTCAAGGAGATTGAACTCCAGTTCAACTCCTCAGAGCGGATCGGACTCGAGCTGAGCGAGTGGATCGGCATGGGTGACTGGCGTCTCCTCTTCATCAACCGGGATCTGATCAAGAAGGTCTCTGTCGCCGATGTCCAGAAGGTTGCGGCGACCTACCTGAAGCAGTCGAACCGGACCCTCGGCCTCTTTGCCCCCACTCCGAAACCGGATCGGGCAGAGATTCCGGCCACTCCGGACATCCTCGCCCTCGTCAAGGACTACAAGGGTGAAGCGAAGATCTCGATGGGCGAGGCCTTCGATCCTTCGCCGGCCAACATCGATGCGCGAACGAAGCGGATCGATCGCGGCGGTGTCAAACTGGCGCTCCTCACCAAGCAGACGCGTGGCAACGCGGTTGTGGCCAACCTCTCGCTCCACTTCGGCGACGAGAAGAGTCTCATGAACCGGGATACGGCCGGCCAGTTCGCCGCCAGCATGCTTATGCGGGGCACGGCGAAGCGGACCCGCCAGCAGATCCAGGATGAACTCGACAAGCTGAAGGCGCGGATGATGGTCGGTGGCGGAGCGACCGGGGTCACGGTCAGCATCCAGACCGTCCGTGAGAACCTCCCGGCGGTCCTTGCTCTCGCCAATGAAGTGCTGCGTGAGCCGGCCTTTCCGCAGGCGGAGTTCGATCAGCTGGTGCAGGAGCAGCTGGCCGCCATCGAGCAGCAGCGGAGCGAGCCGACCCAGCAGGCCGCTCTCGCCATCTCGCGCCACCTCTCGCCATATCCGAAGGGCCACGTCCGCTACATCTCGACTCCCGATGAGGATCTCGCCGAGTTGAAGGCGGTCAAGCTCGAGGATGCCCGGAAGTTCTATGCCGACTTCTTTGGCTTCAGCAATGCCGAACTGGCCGTCGTCGGCGACTTTGATGAGAAGGTGATCGAGGAGGCGGCCCTGAAGATGCTCAGTGGCTGGAAGAGCAAGCAGGCCTACGCGCGGGTCCCGGACAAGTTCCAGGATGTCGGCCAGATCAACCAGAACATCGGAACCCCTGACAAGGCCAATGCCTTCTTTATCGCCGCCCAGAACCTGAAGCTGAGCGATGAGGATCCGGACTATCCGGCGCTCCTCCTTGGCAACTACATGCTCGGCGGCGGCTTCCTCAACTCACGGCTTGCCGTCCGCATCCGGCAGAAGGAAGGGCTGAGCTACGGCGTTGGATCGCAGTTCATGGCCGGTTCACTCGACCAGAGTGGTCGCTTCACCGCCTTTGCCATCTATGCGCCCCAGAACCGTGACAAGCTCGAGGCCGCCTTCAAGGAGGAGATCGAGAAGGCGCTCAAGGATGGCTTCACCGCCGACGAGATCAAAGCCGCCAAGAATGGCTGGCTCCAGTCCCGTCAGGTCAGCCGGGCCCAGGACAACGAGCTGGTCGGCCGGCTGCGCAGCAATGCCTACCTTGGCCGGACGGTCAAGTGGGACGCCGAGCTCGAGAAGAAGGTGGAGGCGCTGACGCCTGAACAGATCACCGCCGCGATGCGTCGCCATCTCGATCTCTCGAAGATGTCGATCGTCAAGGCCGGGGACTTCAAGTAGTCCGTGTTCTCCAGCCGGATCAAGTGGGATCTGACTGCCAATCGGCTGGCTGGTCTGCTCGCAGAAAAGCGGGCGGCCGGCCAGCCGATTTTTGATCTGACCGAGGCCAATCCAACCCGGGCCGGGCTGCTCTCCGCTGGTGAGCAGCTGCTGACCTCCTTCGCCACTCCCGATATTCTGACCTATGAGCCGGAACCCCGCGGACTTCCAAAGGCTCGTGCCGCGGTCGCTGCCTACTATGCCCAGCGGGGCCTCGCGACCGACGTCGAAAACATCCACCTTACCGCCAGCTCCAGCGAGGGTTACTCGTGGCTCTTCAAGCTGCTCGCCGATCACGGCGAGGCGGTCCTCGTCCCCCAACCGAGCTATCCGCTCTTCGACTTCCTCGCGACCCTCGAGGGAGTCCGGCTCATCCCCTACCAGCTTCGCTACTATCATCACCTCGGCTGGCGCATCGACTTCGATTCGCTGACTGCGGCGCTCACCCCCGCGGTGCGGGCGATCATTCTCGTCACGCCAAACAACCCGACCGGATCTTTCATCAAGCGGGATGAACTGTCGCGCCTCAACGAGCTCTGTCAGCAGCAGCGCCTCGCCCTGATCGTCGATGAGGTCTTTGGGGACTATTTCCTGACCCAGGATTCCGGGCGGGTCGATTCGCTGGTCGGCAACGAGGGCGCGCTCACCTTTGTCCTCAGCGGACTCTCAAAGATTCTGGCCCTGCCGCAGATGAAGCTCGGCTGGATCGTCAGCAGCGGCCCACCGCCGCTGGTCCGTGAAGCGATCGAGCGGCTCGACCTCATTGCCGACACCTTCCTCTCGGTCGGCGCGCCGGTGCAGCATGCCCTTCCGCATTGGTTGGACCATCGTCCGCGCCTCCAGGCCGGCATTCTCGACCGGGTACGCACCAATCTCGGCCTTCTCGCCAACCATCCGCGTCTCGAACCCAATCGACTGCTCCGCTTTGAGGGGGGCTGGTATGCGACGCTCGAGATTCCCCGCTATCTTCCTGAAGAGGAGCTGATTCTCCACCTTCTCGACCGGGAGGGCCTTCTTCTCCATCCCGGGTACTTCTTCGACTTTGAGCGCGAGGCCTTCCTTGTCCTGAGCCTTCTGCCGCCGCCGCCAATCTTTGCCCAGGCCGTCGATCGACTCCTGGCGACCATCGACCACCTTGGCCGCTGACGACCTGGTTCAGATTCCTCTCTCTTTGACTTGACGGATGAGCATCCCGTAGCTCGCCATGGACGGGATGTCTGGCTGGGTATCGGTATTTGAATATCTTGCGTTCTCTCCGTAGTGCAAATGGCGCAGGGCCATCGCATTTTAAACTCACTTGACAGGCAGGGGGTGGTTGATGGGACCAGTAGGACCAGTAGAGCCGGTAAGACCCGGCAGACCGCTTGGATCGATCTGACAAAAAATCCTATAGGTCCTATCAGTCCTATCAGTCCTATCGGTCCTATTCCAATCTTCCACCCCTAATTGTCAAGTGGGTTCATAATGCGATTGCCCTGGCAAATGGCGTTATCCCCAACCAATCCGGCTCAAAGAGCCTTGACACGGTGGGCAAGGCTCAGTACACCATCAAGGGTGATCTTACTTTCAGGCAGAGAGGATCGCTAACTAGCGACATCATGACCACCTCGACCACCCAAAAACCGGATCAGTCCACTTTGGCCACATTCTGGAGCCACTGGTCGGTGGTTGGGGCCTCGTGGATCGGTCTCTTCTTCCATTTCGGTTCGCTGCTGATCAATACTTTCGGGATCTTCCTGACCTCGCTCTGCGCCGAGTTTGGCTGGACACGCGCGGAGGTCTCCCTGGCCTTTACCCTCGCCATGGTCACGGCGATGATCAGCATGCCGGTGGCCGGCTGGGTGACCGATCGTCACGGTTCACGGTGGCTGATCATCGGCGCAACGACACTCTATGGCTTGGCGTTCGCCGCTCTTGCCGGACAGTCTGGCGCCTACTGGCAGCTGGTGGCGATCTTTCTCCTTCTCGGTCTGCTGGGCCCGGGAACCTCGGCGATCCCCCACGCGACCCTGCTCGCCCGCCGGCGGAGCGCCCGCGCAGGCCTCGCTTTGGGAGTCGCTATGAGCGGCACGGCTGTTGGGGGAATTGTCTGGCCAGCGGCGGCCCAGTATCTGCTGGACCGGTTCGGTCTGCGCACGGGCTACCTGCTGCTCGGAGCGGGAATCCTGCTCATCGCTGTTCCGGTGATGCTCCTTCTCCTGCGGGAGGAGCCAGGGCGTCAATCCGCGCCACCGCCAGGAAGTGAGGCGCCATCCGCCGGTCTGACCCGCCTCGAGGCGCTGCGCAGCCCCGCCTTCCTGATCCTGGGCATCTCGTTCATCATCTTTATGGCGAGTGTCCAGGCGATCATGATCCACCTCGTGCCGATGCTTACCGACCGCGGAATGCTCGCCAGTCGGGCCGCGTGGATCGCCTCGCTGCTCGGGCTGGCCGGTATTTTTGGACGGATCGTCTGTGGTTATCTGCTCGACCTGCTCCCCCCGACGACGGTGCCGGTGATCGCTTTTCTGCTGGTGGCGGTGGGGATCATCCTGCTCGCGACCGGAGCCAGCGGCGCGCTGGCCATGGTCGCCGTGCTGCTGATCGGTTTTGGCTACGGCGCAGACGCGGCCTCGATACCCTGCCTGATCCGGCACTATTTCGGCACGCGCGCGTTTGGCCAGATTTATAGTTATCTCTTCGTCGCCGTTCCGATTGGCGGCGCCATTGGGCCGATGCTCATGGGAATCGGTTTTGTGCGCTGGGGCTCCTACCGGCTGGTGCTGATCGGCTGGGGAGTCCTGACGCTGCTCGCGGCGGGATTGATGCTTCGTCTCGCCACTCTCGGCAGAGATGCCGTCTATCGATCAAAAGGAGTCGGAACGGATGGCCTGGATTAAGACAATTCCATTCGAGGAGGCTGACGGAAAGCTGCGCGATCTGATGCTTCGGCAGCGGGACCTCTATCCGCGTGAGTATGGAACATCACCACCTGTTGGGGCGGTCGAGGCGCTGCGTGAATCGATCGTCTCGTCGCACTCGCTGCTGCCGGAGGTCATGTACCACATCTTCGCCGGCTACGGTGAGATGCTCTCGCCTACGCTCCCGCTCAGCCG
>JBEAVZ010000500.1:0-5501 GCA_041160645.1 Acidobacteriota bacterium | reverse complement strand
GGGGCAATCGGGTCAGCCCTTCCGCGTCCTTGGAACCCTGGCTGATTTTGTCAACGTCTCACCTGAAGATGAGCTGCTCATTGAGAGCGCGCTGCGTGACGAACTGCAGTATGTCGTGGTCCCGACCGTCGCGGACGCACAGAAGGCGATCGAGTTTCTGAACCGGGAGGGGGCCGGGCGCGCCACTTTTCTGATTGTCGGCGGTGAGCCGGGTGGGGGGACAGCTGAGCTAAACTACCGCTCACTGGAGTCGCTCATTGGCCTGCAACCGGAGATCAGCGCCGCTTTTCGGTTGGCACTGCCTGGACTGGCAGCGGCGCGGATCGTCGACTCATTCCCCGCTGGGGACCAGGAACCATTGACTGGAACCCTTCTGACCGGAACTGGCGAGAAGATCGTCGCGGGCCGTTTGGTGACCGGAGGCAGCCGCGCTGAAAAAGCGGCCGGAGTCCTGGCTCTGAAGAGAGAGATTGAGGAGTTGACCCGGCGGCTCGCCACCCTCGAGGAGAATGTTGCGGCGACGGAGATGCGCCTCACACAGGTTCGTCAGGAGGTCGAGAGCGGCGAGGACGAGCGCCAACGCCTCGATGGAGAACTGCGGCAGACCGACAAGCAGCTCGCCGTATTGCGGGAACAGCTCCAGCAATGCAATCGTGAGCGTGAGCGAACCGAGACCCATATCCGGGTTGTCGAGCAGGAGACGGCGCAGGCATTCAGTGAAATGCAGGACTTCGACGCCCGACTTGCTCACGCCGCGACCGAGATGGGGAAGGCCGAATCAGCCCGCGCGGAGGCTGAACAGATCTCCGCGGCTGCACAGGAAGAGTTGGCCGACTTCCGGCGCCAGTCTGAAGAGAGAAGTCAGCAACTCTCGCGACGCCGGGCGGAGTTTGCCGCACGCAGCGAGCGACGCCGTGGCTACCTCAACGATCTGCGCCGTCTCGAGAGCGAGACCCAGGAACTGCGCAGTCGGCTTGGCCGTCTCGAGTTTGAATCTGTCGAGATCAATGAGACGATCACTCAGGCGAGGCAGAACTTTGAGATTGCGAAAGAAGAGCAGACCAGCCTTACCACTCGTCAGCAACAGATCTCGATCGAATTTGAAGAGCGCAGTCTCCAGCTGACCAATGCCCGTGAGCAGTATGAGACAATAGAACAGTCGCTTCGTCTCGTCCGTGATTCATCATCCGCAATAAGAGAGCAGCGGGCCCAGTTGGAGATTGATCTGGCCCGCCTGACCACCAACCTCGACTACCTGATCCAGACCTGCCATTCCGAGCTGGGTGAGAACCTTGTCGAGATCTGCCAGCGGCTCGATCAGATCACCCCGTCGGAACTTGATCCGCCGGCCTCTTCCCTGCTTGCCGGGCGTGAAGCCGACCGGGGCGAGAGCGACGAGGATACAGATGATCAGGCCGAGCCCAGCAATGACATTCAATTCTGGTATGTCCCGGACAACTTCGACCTCGAGTTTGCCAAGGCGCGCCTCGCCGA
Source organism: Acidobacteriota bacterium (assembly GCA_041160645.1). Lineage (GTDB taxonomy): Bacteria > Acidobacteriota > Blastocatellia > RBC074 > RBC074 > CAIOZW01. Next base: position 4,007 of record JBEAVZ010000500.1, on the reverse strand, counting down.
AGTCAACTCGCGAATCGATGCTCTTGGCCCGATCAACATGATGGCCCTCGAGGAACTGACCGAGATCGAGGAACGCTTCAATTTCCTGACGATCCAGAAAGCTGACCTGGAGAAGGCCATTGCGGATACCCTCGCGGCGATCCACGAGATTCGCCGCCGATCGAAGGAGCAGTTCGCCGAGGCCTTTGAAAGGATCAATGAGAACTTCAAGCTGATGTTCCAGGAGCTGTTTGGCGGGGGCACGGGCGAGATGCGTCTTATTGATCAGACCGACATCCTTGAGTCCGGGATTGAGATCATTGCCCAGCCTCCCGGAAAGAGGCTGCAGAATGTTCTTCTTCTCTCCGGCGGAGAGAAGGCGATGGCCGCTCTCTCGCTGATCATGGCTATCTTCAAGTTTCGCCCCAGCCCGTTCTGTCTGCTTGATGAGGTCGACGCTCCTCTCGATGAGATGAACATTGGACGCTTCAGTGACAAGGTCTTACAGATGAGCAATCAGACGCAGTTCCTCATTATCACCCACAGCAAAAGGACGATGGAGGCCGCCCGAACCCTTTATGGCGTGACGATGGAGGATCCTGGCGTCTCTAAACTGATCTCGGTCAAGCTGACATAATCACCATTTAATGGATGCTGGCAAATTATATTGGAGTGATTGGTGGAAAAGTTGAGCAAGCGCTTGACTTAAGTTCGTGATTCTCATATATTCTCTTTTCTTGATGGGAGGTCGTCTAATGGTAAGACTGCGGACTCTGGATCCGCCTATCGGGGTTCGACTCCCTGCCTCCCAGTTAAGATCTTCAAATATTCATATAGCCTACAGGCATAATTCAACGGACTACATTTTTCTTTGTAGTCCGTTTGTTGTATTGTAGAGAACATTTCAACAACAATTTATCTGATGGGGGCTCACAAATTGGCCAACAACAAGAAATCTGTCACCAGGAAAGGGAGAGGATTTACTCCCGTTCAGGATCGTCAGCGGATAGAGAAGACCGTCGTCAGTAAAAAAAGACCAGTCTGGTTATACGTCATCATTGTTCTGCTCCTCGCCGGTGGTGCGGGTGGGGCCTATTGGTATATGAACAAGGGGAACGCTGGTGAGGTGACTACCCCTTCCGGATTGAAGTATACCGACCAGGTCGTCGGCACGGGCAAGTCGCCCGCACGCGGTGACCGGGTGAAGGTCCATTATACGGGCACTCTCACAGATGGAACCAAATTTGACAGCTCAGTCGATCGTAATCAACCTTTCGAGTTTGTGATCGGTGTTGGGCAGGTGATCAAGGGATGGGACGAAGGTCTTAGCACCATGAAGGTTGGCGGCAAGAGAAGACTGATCATTCCTCCCAACCTCGGTTACGGGGCCGGTGGCACCCCGCGCATTCCGCCCAACTCAACCCTCTTCTTTGATGTTGAGTTGCTGGCGATCAACTAAGAAACAAGATTCAAATCCTGATCAGAAGAGTTAACCAGTCTGGTCCCCCTCCCCGAGGTCCCGATGGTATTGGAAAATCTCAATTTCCTGATTCTGGTGATTCTTGCGCCTCTGCTCGTTCTGGCCGGAATTCTTGGATTCATCACTCCGACAGGGTTGAAGAAAATAAGTACTGAGCCCGCATACAATATTTTTCATATCGTATGCGGGCTCAGTGGCGCTGTCGTTCTCTTGAGCAACAATGACGATGCCGTCAAGACTTTCAATATCGTCTTCGGACTCTTGAACCTCTATCAGTTTGCTGCCTCATACGCCCACCAGTTTCCCTCTCAGTATTTCAAATGGACACGAACCGATAATCTGATCCATCTCTTGATCGGTACATTCCTGGTGACCGTCGCCTTACTTGGCGAGTGACCTCGAGCCACTGGTTCGTCGGGCCAGGCTGGTCTGCACAATCACCGTGGAGAGAAGCAGAAGAGAGATGAATATCTTGGTCGGGAGTGGTCGTGGCGATAGCAACGCGACTCCCCCGGTCACCAGGAAGGCTCCCATCCAGATATAGTAGACCACTCTCAGCCCCGGTCGATTGCGGTTGTGAAAGGCGACCATTCCCAGGATGAAGAGAGCCGAATAGTAGGCAAAGTCGATCGGCGAAATGCCATTTTCAGTCAGGATATCCATAAATCCTCCAGGTATCGGTGTTGGCTGATCTTAGTTACCAGGTTGCGGATTGAGCAGCGCCTCACACAGCGTGAGACGCGCCATCAGTTCAAAGGTGACCGAGTTGATCTCCTTAATCTTCTCGAAAGCCACCTCTTTGTCAAGTTTTATTGTATTCATCAGGCCAAGACGAAAAGAGTTACTGCCGATTATTCGCTCGGCCCCGCTGGAGAGACCATTCAGTGTCTCGATGGCGCCGTCGAGAAGCTTCCATGATGGCTCGTTTTGCAGCATTGAAAAGAGTATCTCAGCCTTACGCGGGCTGTGAGGAAGTTCGTTTGACGTTTTCAGAAGCAGACCGGTCACATAGGTTGAAAAGTGGGGTTCCTTCTCGAGACGAAGAGCCTGACCGAGTTCTCCGAGGAGGATCACCCTTTGCAGTCCATCGTCGATCGTCAGGATGCCGCTCAGGGCTTCGGCAAGGTTGCGTCGGGAGATCATCCCCCTCATCGTCGCCGTGTAGCGTGCCCTTTCCAGTTGTGCCTGAAACAGTTCCGGCGCTGGCACGGGGCCGCCAGCAGAATCTGCGTCGTGGCTATTGATTGTTGCCGCTGTCGACCGACTGGTGAGAAGGCTCTTTTCGATGGCCCCGGGGATCCCCGCCAGTTCAGCCGGGAGGCTGGGTCGGTAGCGACGCGCCAGATCACCAAGCCTCTTCGCCAGATCCGGGTCGATTCCTGGCTGACCCGAGGCCAGCGCATTCAGTTCGATGGCCAGTAAAGCGCGATTGGTCTCGACCAGGCGCCGTTCGGAGTTGTCTGGCCGGATCCCCGGTGATTCAACCGATCTGGTCAGAATGGAACTGGCGACCTCGAAGAACCTCTGTCTGGCCGTGAGATCACGCGTGGGGTTAGTTCCGGGAGTCGGGTCTGTTCCCCCCGGAAGGGTGACCAGTTCCGGTCGGCGGGGATAGAAGTATTCAAAAAGGTGTTGGGCGCCGATCAGGGCCAGCTCATCATGTTGAGTGCTGAGCCGATCGAGGAGTTGGATGACTACGCGGTCGGCCAGTGGTTGATTCTTTTCGGCGAGACTTCTCAGCGTGGCGTGAGAACGATAATTGTAGCCTTCCCGAAAGACCTCCCCCAGCATTTGCGCGGCCAGAGCCGGATCATCATCAATCAGCATTTGCGCCAATTTGAGGCGGGGCGAGTCGGCCCCACCCAAGCTGGCCAGCAGGCTGTTCGGTTTCCTGGCTGCGGAGACGTCAGCCAGCTGACTCATCCAACTCTCTGCCAGTTGACGGTCGAGTTGGATTAGTGCGCGCAAAACTTCAATCCGCGCCTGCTCCGCTTCGCCTGGTTGGAGAATGGTTGTCTCGATCCAGCGCCACAAGAGCTCGAAGCGTCGGCGCCCTGTCTCCGGATCGATCTTCCAGAGCAGCGCGGCGGCTCTCACGCGTATTTTCGCGGCGTCTAACTTATTGTTGATCAGGTTTGACGATTGCTCAACCTCTTCGATGATCACTCTGATCTGTTCTGTTGAATCGGCGTGGGGGGAGAAGACAGACCACCCGCCCGGGTGGAGATGGGCACTGAGAAGTGCCAGAGACAAGAGAATGATAGACATGGCAGTCAGCTCCGGGATGAGGAGAGCGAACAGGAAGAGCCTGTCCGCCCTCCATCTTGTGAGATGCTGGGGTTGGGAGTTACCGGGTTATCCCGCAGGATTGCAAGGCTCGACCACAGTAGATGACCACCGCACCGCTCATCACGGGATGGGCAAGAAGCGCGGCGATGCAACCAGCCCCAAGCGTGAATCCACAGCTGGAGTAGAGCGCGCTCATGCTGACTCCATAGGCGACCAGTGAGACCAGACAATCGGTGGCTTCGACCGCACAGTCTGAAAC
>JBEAVZ010000486.1:0-5858 GCA_041160645.1 Acidobacteriota bacterium | reverse complement strand
CCCCGGATATCGGCATCACGGACCGCAATGAAAGACTTGATGTGGAAGCGGGTCATAAACCCGCTTCCGATAAATCCAACTCCGAGACGATTCATCTCACCTCCAGGGTAACTGGCACAATAACTGGCACAATAACTGGCACAATAACTGGTTGAAGCTGCAGGGCCGGCACCGCCAGACCTTTTGGCCTACTTTTAGTATGGAGCCTTGGCTTCGAGAAGCGCCCGCTGGGCTCGTGACATTCGCTGGGTCCGAATCCGTTCGTCTTCATAGCCAGCCAGCTCTCCGATATTCTCGACGACTTTGGTGATCGCGGAGACGAGATCCGCGATATCGGCCTCGCTGCCCAGGAAGATCTGGTGGGGCAGCCAGACTGACTCGTCATAGCCCGCCCGCTCCGCGACCGGACACGAAAAGTCGTGGCGACCAGCCGCCCAGGCCGGAAACTTCTCCGCCGCAAATTCAAAGAGGCTCGAGCGATAGACGGCCTCGTAGAATCGGCCATCACAGGGAATCCCCTCGGCCCGCAGGGCTGTGACGAAAGTGTCTCGATCGAGTCCTCCAAACGCTTCCGGATGATACTTGAAGACGTAGTGGTAACTTGCTTGCCGGGTGATGCGGGGATCCCGCGGCAAGAGGGAGATCCCGGGCAGGCCGACCAGTCCGGCCTCGAGAATCCCAGCCATTTGCTCGCGGCGCAGAGTCTGCTCTTCAAGCCTCTCCAGCTGGGCCAGCAACACCGCGGCCTGAAATTCGGTCATCCGGTAGTTGTGGCCGAGCGCCGGTTCACCCCTGGTCTCGCGTCGCGGTGGCCGTCCACAGTTGGCGAGGCGGATCACCTGGTCGGCCAGTTCGATGTCGTTGGTGGTCACCATTCCACCCTCGCCAGCGGTCATCAATTTACTGGTCTGGAAAGAAAAGCTTCCGGCATGGCCAATCGATCCGGCTCCTTTGTCCCGCCAGCGCCCACCGTGCGCGTGGGCACAATCTTCGAGAACGAAGAGATTGTGGCGTCCGGCAATCTCCATGATCGCGTCCATATCGGCAAACCGGAACCCCAGATGGACGGGGATGATGGCTCTCGTCCGCGGAGTGAGCGCCTCTTCGATCCGGAGCGGGTCGAGGCAGTAGTTGGCCGGGGCAACATCGACAAAGACTGGGGTCGCGCCCGAAAAGAGTACCGCCGCCGCTGTTCCTTCCCAGGTGTAAGCCGGGACAATCACCTCATCGCCATAACCAATTCCCGCTGCCTGCAGCGCGAGTTCGAGCGAGACCGTTCCGTTGGTCACCGCTACACCGTAGCGGGCGCCGTGGTGGGCTGCAAACTGACGCCCCAGTTCACGGGCCAGATCGTTCGGACAAGGGTATCCACCCCAGTTGCGACTCTCAAGTACCGACTGCAGCCCTGCCGCTTCTCGTCCGTCATAGATCGGCCAGGCGGTGAATGGACTGGTCCTGACCGGACTGCCCCCGCGAATAGCTAGTTTCATGATTTGTTCCTCTCTCAGATCCCCAACCGGCAATTGTCAAAAGTGGGATTGGTGGTGAAGATTGCTTGCCCCTGATCCGGATATTCGAAAATGAATGCAAGATAAACTGAATGTCCATTATATTGAAAAATGCTGATTTATAAAGACGCTCGATCAAGATCGAGCCGGCGGGGCCGGGCATTGGCCTCGTCATAGTCGAGTGCCGGGGCGGGATGGATGTGGTGATTGGACAAGTCGACTGGGCCAACGGTATATTTTGCAAATGGACCTGCAGATCAGAGATCGGGTGGCAATGGTTGCGGCGGCAAGCAAAGGGCTGGGCAAAGCCTGTGCCCTCGCGCTGGCGCACGAGGGATGTCGTGTCTCCATCTGTGCCCGTCATCCGGACGACCTCGAACGGGTTCGGGAACAGTTGCTTCAGTATGGCCCTGCCCACGCGACGCGGGCCGACGTTTCACAGGCGGACCATCTGTGCAACTGGTATGAGGAGACAGTCGATAAATTTGGTCACGTCGACATTCTGGTCACCAATACTGGCGGGCCTCCGGTGAAGCGCTTCCTTGAACTCGATGAGCAGGATTGGAGAAGTGGCGTCGAGTCGACCCTTCTCAATGTGGTCACCTTGTCCCGTCTTGTCATTCCCGGTATGCAGGCTCGCCGCTGGGGACGGATCGTTCACCTGACCTCTCTGGTCGCCAAACAACCCATCGATGAGTTGACCATCTCCAGTACTCTCCGCAGCGGACTCTCCGCGCTGACAAAGACCATGGCCAACCAGTTTGGACCAGATCGGATCACGGTCAATGCCATTCTTACCGGACATATTCTGACTGATCGCCAATATGCGCTGGCTGAAAGGAGAGTTCGGGAACGTGGCCTGAGTTTTGATGAGTACTTCGACCAGGCGGCGGCCGAGATTCCGCTGCGCCGACTCGGCAAACCGGAGGAGATTGGCGAGGTCGTCGCTTTTCTGGCCTCAGAGCGGGCTAGCTATATTACCGGCGTCTCGCTTCAGGTTGATGGCGGGGTTATCAAATCGACCTGGTGACCGACCCGGCTCCCCTGATCCTCTCACGGCCAGTCTCGTCATTGCCACACCCAAAAGAAAAAAGGCCTCATGGTGAGACCTTCTCTCTTTCAGCAGTTTTGGTCGGGCCGAAGTCGGCGCGGACTCGGTCAGGACGAACCAAGCTGTAGGGGGCGGTGGTAGCGCTCAGACCTTCAGGATCTCATCTTCCTTGTGCTTCGAGACCTCGCTGATCCGCGCAATGGTGTGATCGGTCAGCTTCTGCACCTCGTCAAGGGCCCCTTTCTCCATATCTTCAGAGATCTGCTTCTCCTTGAGCATCTTCTTCAGCTTTTCATTGGCATCACGACGGATATTGCGGGTCGCGGTCTTGTGCTCCTCGGCCATTTCGTGCACAACCTTGACGAACTGGCGCCGTCGCTCCTCCGTCAGGGGTGGAATCGGCACCCGGATCAGCTTGCCATCGTTGGAAGGGTTGAGCCCAAGATCCGAAGCGCGAATGGCCTTCTCGATCTCATTGATCATCGACTGATCGAATGGCTGGATCGTCAGCATCGACGCATCAGGTGCATGGACTGTGGCGATCTGATTGAGGGGCATCGGGGTGCCATAATACTCGACGTGAAGTGGATCAAGAATGCTGGTAGAGGCCCGACCAGTCCGTACCGAGGCCAGTTTCTGCCTGAAGTCATCAAGGACCTTCTCCATCCTTGTCTTTGTGTCAGTCGTGATCTCCTTCGTCATTTTTCCTCCATCAGTATAGTAATTCTTAATCTTCGTCGGGTTGAACAATCGAGCCGACCCGCTCACCAAGTACTGCCCGCTGAATATTGCCGTGCACGGTCATATCAAAGACAATGATCGGCAGCCGATTGTCACGGCAGAGGGAGACTGCCGAGGCATCCATCACCCGCAGATCATCCTGCAGAAGTCGCATGTAGCTCAGCTGATCGATCTTGACGGCCGAGGCGTCTTTCTTCGGATCGGCGGTGTAGATGCCGCCAACCCGGGTCGCCTTCATGATTACATCTGCCTGAATCTCGAGCGCTCTCATGGCCGCTGCCGTGTCCGTCGTAAAGAAAGGCTGGCCTATTCCGGCCGCAAAGATGACCAGCCGGCCTTTTTCGAGATGGCGGATCGCCCGGCGCCGAATGAATGGTTCCGCCACTTCACGCATTTCGATCGCCGAGACGACGCGGGTAAAGACCCCGTTCTTCTCGAGCGCATCCTGAAGGGCAACGGCGTTCATCACCGTGGCCAGCATCCCCATATAATCGGCCGAGGCCCGATCCATGCCGGAGGCACTGGCTTTGATGCCACGGAAGATGTTTCCGCCACCGACGACGAGGGCGATCTCGATCCCCAGGGAATGGACCTCTTTGATCTCCTCCGCTACCCGCTGGACAACCTGTGGGTCGATTCCATAACCGGCATCACCCATGAGTGCTTCGCCACTCAATTTGAGCAGGATCCGACGAAATCTTGGACTTGTTTCCGGGTTTCTTTCAGTCACTTTCCCAGCCCTGTCTTCAGCGCTGGGGAGGCCTCCCCATTGAAGAAGGAATACCTCCCCAGTCTGATAAAAGAGCGCTGATGGCGCTCTACTGATTCATTGCCGCAACTTCGGCGGCAAAGTCGTCGACGCGCTTCTCGAGACCCTCGCCAAGCTTGTAGCGGGTGAAACGGCGAATGCTGACCTTCTCGCCCGTCTTGGCCGTCATCTGCGCGACCAGGTCGCTGATCGTGATCGTCTGGTCCTTGACGAATGGTTGCTGCAGCAGCACGACATCCGTCAGAAACTTGTCGATCCGCCCCTGAACCATCTTCTCGAGAATGTTGGCCGGCTTGTTGGCGTTCTTGGGGTCCGCAGTTGCCTGACCGAGGGCAATCTCCTTCTCCTTCTCGATCAGTTCGGCCGGCACCTCCTCGCGGGTGACGAACTGCGGTTCCGATGCGCAGATGTGCATGGCGACATCGCGGATGAACTTCTGAAAGTCCTCGGAACGGGCAACGAAATCGGTCTCACAGTTGACTTCGAGCAGGACCCCAACTTTTCCACCCATGTGGATATAGGAGGTTACCGCACCCTCGGCCGCCACACGCCCCTCGCGCTTCTTGGCGCTCGCCAGGCCAGACTTCCGGAGAATCTCGATCGCCTTCTCCTCATTACCTTCCGCCTCCGTCAGCGCTTTTTTGCACTCCATCATTCCTGCGCCGGTCTTCTCGCGAAGGTTACGTACCATCTCAGATGTAATTGCCATATCCTCTTCTTCCTCTTCCTCTTTGTTTGGACACTGCCAGTTTGGTCCACCTGCCGTCAGGATGATGAAGCGTCAAGGTGCCCATCAAGTCACCACGCGGGGCAGTGGTACCAGTTCGTTCACTGCCCGGAGTTCACTCGGCAACCTTCGTCATCGAATGGACTGGCCGCATCTAATCAGCCAGTCACATCGTGTGTCAGCCAGTCTCATCGTGTGATTGTGCATCCCTCATCGAATGAGTGCAGATGGTGATGTTTGCACAACAATCGTCATTAGTGAAAAGGCGCAGCCTCTGTTTGATGGAGTGGCTGCGCCTCGATAATCAGAGAGCAGGTGAGCTGCTCGGTACCGATCAGGCTGTTTCAGCCGGGCTCTCCGCTCCGCTATCGGCCGCTGGAGAGTCGACCGGCGCGTCCGCGCCAGGACCAGGATTGGCCGCCACTGCCGCTCCACCCATAGCCGGGCCGCCTGAACGGCTGCCAGTCCGTGGACGACGGTCGCGGTCACCTCGACCTCCGCGGTCATTGCTACGCTCACGGCCACGACCACCGCGATCCCCACGATCACGCTGCTGGCGCGGGTTGATCTCGATCGTCACCCCGGCAATCTTCGCCTGCTCGGCCGCGATCACCGCATCTTCAGCCTCTTTCTGCTGGGCCATCTGCTGACCCTCGAGGATGGAGTCGGCAATCCGCGAAGAGAAGAGCCGCACCGCCCGCAGGGCATCGTCATTGCCCGGAATGATATAGTTGACACCTTCCGGAGTGCAGTTGGTATCGACGACCGCGACGACCGGGATGCCCAGCCGGTTGGCCTCTTTTACGGCAATCTCTTCCTTGTTGGTGTCGATGATGAAGATCGCGTCAGGGAGTTTCTTCATCTCCTTGATGCCGGAGAGGTTCTTTTCGAGGGCCAGTCGCTCGCGCTCGATCTGCAAGCGCTCCTTCTTGGCGTACTGCTCGATGCGGCCATCGGCCTGCATCGCCTCGATCTCCTTGAAACGCTTGATCGATTTCTGAATGGTCTGGAAGTTGGTGAGCAGACCGCCCAGCCAACGCTGATTGATGTAGAACTGATTGC
>JBEAVZ010000328.1:0-2720 GCA_041160645.1 Acidobacteriota bacterium | reverse complement strand
GCGATATTACGCTCATTCCGCGCCCCCGGCTCACGACCACTGGCGGGCTTGAAGGGCGTCGGAGTCGTCCGCGGGGTGTACTCGACCACCGGCGGGTTGGCGCCGCCATCTGGATCGATATTCGATGAATCGGGCAGGAGCACGCCATCGCCCAGCTTCGTCCCCCCCTGGTTGGCTCCATTGATGAAGAATTCCCGCCGCGTCGCTACGCCCTCCGTCGTCGGCGGAAGCCCGGTCGTCGGATCGATGTCGATCACTTCGAGCTGATCGGGTTGAGAGAACTCCCCGCCGAGATCGGGACGGTCAGCGAGCGCTTTGGTCATGAAATCGGCCCAGATCGGCGCGGCCGTCTCTCCGCCAGTCAGCCCGATGTCCTTGTTGTTGTCATAGCCGATCCAGACCACACAGACCAGGTTCGGAGTGTAGCCCGCAAACCAGGCATCACGTGATGACCCCGTCTTCCCCGCGGCTGTGCCGGTAAAGCCCCGTTGTCTGACCCGCGTCCCGGTGCCACTCGTCAGCACATCCTGCATAATCGAGGTCATCACAAAGGCGAGTTGCTGGCTCATCACCTGGCGGGTCTCGCTCTTCGCCTCGAAGAGAGTCGCCCCGTCCTTGGTCGTGACCCGCCTGATCGAGACCGGGGCGACCCGCGTCCCCTGATTCGCAAAGGCCGTGTAGGCCGCGGCGATCTGGAGCGGCGTGGCCTCACCAGTCCCGAGGGCCGCTGAAGGGTAGGGCGGCACATTTGGAATCCCGGCCTTTTCCGCGAAGAATTTGACCTGCGCGAAGCCGATCCGCTGGGCTATCTCGACGGTGATCACATTCTTCGAGTTGACCAGCGCCTCGCGGACGGTCATTGGACGATTTTCGTACTTATCGCCGAAATTGCCTGGCTCGTAGACCTTTCCATCGAATTCGAACGATTGAGGCGCATCGTTGAAGAGCGAGGCGGCGTTGATTCCGCTGCTTTCTCCATTTTCACCAACCTCGAGCGCGGCCGCATAGACGAATGGTTTGAAGACAGAGCCGGGTTGCCGCCGCGAGTCGGTGGCCCGGTTGAGCTGACTCTTCGAATAGTCGCGTCCACCCACCATGGCCAGGATCTCCCCTGTCTTCGCGTTCAGGGCCACCAGCGCCGCCTGAAGCCCCTCTCCACCAATTGACCGCTTGCCGAGTCGCTCCTCGACCCGCGCCATATTCTCGGTCAGCGCTTCATAGGCGGCCCGCTGCAGGTTGAGATCGATCGTCGAGTAGATCCGCAGCGAGCGCAGTGACTGTTCGTCACCCTCGTACTGCCGCTCGAGCTGGCGCATGAGGTAGTCGGTGAAGTAGGGGGCATCCGAACTGTTGACTCCGATTGCCCGGCCAGTGATTCCCAACTCGCGCCGCTTCGCCGCCGCCGCGCTCGCCGCGTCGAGCTTTCCGGCTTCGACCATCTTGTCGAGCACCAGGTTGCGCCGACCCAGCGCCCGCTCCGCGTTCGAATATGGTGAATAGTAGTTTGGACTGCGGATGATCCCGGCCAGCATCGCCGACTCATGCAGTTCGAGGTTTGAGATGTCCTTCCCGAAATAGGTCCGTGCCGCCTGCCCAAAGCCGTTGATCGAGTAGCCTCCCCGCTGCCCCAGATAGATCTGGTTGCTGTACATCGCGAGAATCTCCTCTTTCGAGAGTCGTTGCTCGAGAATCAGCGACATGTAGGCCTCGGCCATCTTCCGCTTCCAGGTCCGGTCGGGAAAGAGGAAGATGTTCTTGACCAGCTGCTGGGTGATCGAACTGCCGCCCTCGCGGATCGCTCCGGCCTGGTAGTCGCGAATTAATGCCCGCAGGATCCCCCGCCAGTTGATGCCCGGATGCTCAAAGAACTGGCGATCCTCGATCGCGACGATCCCGTTGACCAGCTCCGTTGGAAGATCGTCGTAATCGATGATCTTCCGCTTCTCGCGATCCTTGTTGGTGATCGATGAGATCAGTTCCGGCTCGACCTGCGCCATCGGGAGGCGCTCATTCCGGTCCGTATCGATGATCGACTCGACCCCTTGACGACCCGACCCGCGCGAGCCGAAGGTCACCCGCAGGTTTCTGAATGGTCGCTGTCCGTCGATCACCGCTTCCGTCCCGGGGCTGATCTCGATCACTGCCCCCCGGACCCGGTAGCTCCCCCGTTTCTCATTGCGGGCCTGGCCTGCCTCGATGTATCCAACCTGTTCGAGGTGCCTGACCAGACTGCCCTGCGCCATCATCGAGCCTTCCTGAAGATCGAGCGGCGCAGCGTAGATCCCCGACGTCCGCACAAAGAGATCTCCCCGCAAACCACGGTCGATGATCTCCGCGTACTGAACGTAGTAGTTGTAGAGCAGACCAATCCCGATCATCATCACCAGAAAGCCGGGGATCAGCACAAAGGGAGAGCGCAGCGCGACGAGGATACTGAGCAGCCACTCCTTCATTTTTGTTGCCATGGGTTCCTTACTCTTCCGGGCCATAATTTAATCGAGCGGATTGGAGGTCGGCGCCCGGCCAGTTCTGTCCGGCCCGGGTCGCCTCACAACCCTTTCAAAAGGGATATTATGCCACGTTTGCAAGCACCCGATCACCTCATTTTTCCGGCCCGGGCGGGGCCTGGTGGAGCGAAAGACCGGGAGATCCGGGAAGGGAGAAGCGGTTGGAGGATCTCAGGGGCGGGCGTTAATCAGGAGCGGCCAGGAGGGGATGAG
>JBEAVZ010000326.1:0-3817 GCA_041160645.1 Acidobacteriota bacterium | reverse complement strand
CGGACTTGCGCCAAGCCGCCCCCCGATCTCCTTCAGCAACCCGACCAGGCCCAGGTTTGCCTGCCGTGCTTCCGGTGTAAAACGGGGCAGGATGTTCCGGAAATCGGAGCTCGCAAAGGTTGTCGTTCCGTCGATCTTCCCGGTCAGGTATCCCTTTCCAAGCGGACTGTAGGGCACGAACCCTATCCCGAGCTCCTCGAGCGTCGGAATGATCTCGGCCTCTGGTCGACGCATCCAGAGCGAATACTCGCTCTGAAGCGCCGTCACTGGCTGCACTGCGTGGGCCCGTCGGATCGTCGCTGCGCCGGCCTCTGATAATCCGAAATGCTTCACCTTGCCCGCCACAATCAAATCCCGCACCGTTCCCGCGACCTCTTCAATCGGCACCTGCGGATCGACCCGGTGCTGATAGAGCAGATCGATCGTCTCGACCCCGAGTCGCCGCAGTGATCCCTCGACTGCCGCCTGAAGATGCTCCGGGCGGCTGTTCAGCCCTGTATATCCGGGGGAACCGTCGGCGTGGAGCTGAAAACCGAACTTGGTCGCGATAACCACCTCTCCACGAAAGGGGGCCAACGCATCGCCCAGCAACTCTTCGTTCGTGTAGGGGCCATAGACCTCCGCCGTGTCGAAGAAGGTCACCCCCTGCTCAACGGCCGCCCGAATTACCCCGATCATCTCTGCCCGGTCCGGTGGCGGCCCATAGCCAAAGCTCATCCCCATACACCCAAGGCCAAGCGCTGAAACCTCGAGCCCGTACTCTCCAAGCATTCGTTTCTTCATGGTCATTGTCTATTGAAATCGATCGATCAGTATTCGGAGCCGCTTCCGGAGGGTCGCCGGTGATGGATCATCAACGTAGAGACCGTCGACACAGAGCAGAAAGACCTCGATGACCGCCTTGTCACCGAAGATCGGAAGGAGCAGCTTGATGGCCTCGCGCTCATACTCCTGGTCGAGCTGCGGAGAGAGCTTGTGGCAGGTCGCCAGAAAATTGTCGTATCCGGGTGACCGGCAGATCCGCACCCAGGGTTTCAAGAGCAGCTCGTCATAGATCCGGAGCAGTTTCTCCTTCCGGCTGAGCGGCAACTTCAGGATTGGCCGCGCCTGTGCGAACTGCTCCGCATAGAGGGCGCGGGTCGTTTCAATGAAGATCTCTTCCTTGTTCCGGAACTGCAGGTAGAGCAGGGTGCGGGACAAGCCTGCCCGCGTCGCGACATCCTCGAGCGTCGTCTTCTCGTAACCATATTGCAGAAAGCACTCGAGGGCTGCTGCGATAATCTCCGCCCGTCGCTCAATGGTCTTATCACTACGGCGCCGGTGGGATTTTGTCGTCGGATTACTCATACATTTACATTTTGACAAAAAGCACACACTGTGTCAAAACGTTTAACCGCTAAGAAAGGTTCAAGGTCAAAGTATTCTCCACTTGGCCCGAGATGGAGACATATGAAGGGAACGGATGGCAGGGATCGGTCTCACTTCACTCTGATTGGATTGGAGTAGATCCAGGGGCGTTCTTCGCCGTCGATCTGCAGCCAGATCTCCGCACGGTAGACGCCCGGTTTGGAGACGAGGTGCTCGAGAGCGCGTCCAGTCGTCTCGGCAATCAGCGCTCCCTGGTGGAAGAGGCGGATCGTGCCGGGCAATGGCGCCTCGAGACGCAGCCGCAGGGCGGTGGTGAGGGGGATCTGCGCCCCCATGACGCCAACCCGGCGACCGCTTCGCGCGGCGACGAAGGCGAAGCCGGATGGGTCGCCCAGCCAGTCGTGGGCCACGTAGGCCCGACCCGTTCGGAGCGCCTGGCGAACAGCAGCTTCGGTCAGCCCCTCCTGCTTTGGCAGCAGCAGGTGGGTGGTCACGAACTGGAGACTGCTCTCATAGGGATCGAGGTCGACCCTCGCCAGCAGTTCGCCGGCACGCCGGCCCTCGAGCAGCGGCGCGATGGCCGGGATCTGGGTGGTCGTAACGCGACGCGGCGGGTCACCGATGATGCTGATCTCGATAGTGTCTGCCGCGACGGCACGAATCTCATAGACCTGGTTGTGGTGGCAGTCATTGGCGGCGACCCCGGTCAGCGGGCGTTCGAGCAGATCACGGTCCCATTTGGCGATGGTCGGGGCATGGTAGTCCTGGAGCGCCCCAAAGACTTCGAGCGGGTAACGGGCGAGAAGCGAGTTGAGCAATTTCAGTCGGTCCGGATTGGTGAGTGCCCCGCGGAGCCAGCCGACGAACTCGAACTCGTCCTTCATGTCGGAATGGTTGTTATAGATCTCCAGCCCGTCGAGACCCGCGGTCGACCAGTCATATCGTTCCTCGACGTGGGAGAGGAAGATGTTTCCGCCGTTGGCGGTGATCATCTTCACGTAATCTTCGCGGCTCTTCTGATCCTTCCGCAAGTAGTGGTCGATCACGGAGAGGCTGGGATAGTTGAGAAATCCTTCCCCCTCGGAACCGGGGATAAAGAGCACTCCCTCGTGGAGTCCACGCCAGCTGTCATTGATGAAGTCGCGCGGAGGCCGGACGTGGTCAGTGAGGAGGATCACCTTGACGCCAGTTCGCCTGGCCGCGGTGAGCAGCTCCTCCCGCGTGCCGCCCGTATGCGTCGAATCTCCGGCGTGAGCGTGCAGAATTGCCCGGTAGTCGGCCAGGCCGTGCGACAGCCTGACTTTACGGCGGGCGCGCCGCAAGGCCGTGCGATCGGCGGCGACGGCCGCCAGCCTCTCTGGCGCGAGCCGTTCGATCGTTCGATACCGCCGTCCGGGACTCAATTTCATCTGGGTTGCCCCAGCTGTGACCGTTGACAGAATGATAAAGACAATGATGACCAGTGATCTCATCGGTCTCCTTGATGCTCACCCGCGGGATCGATTCGCTTCCGGGTCGATTTGTGATTCAACTATGATTCAACTTCGTGCATAATGCCGCCATAATGCGGAGTATCAGAGTACTCTGAATCCTTACTAAAACTGAAGAATAACAGATCAGGTCACAGATCAGGAGTAGATAATGAAACGAAGTATGGTGTTTGGCGCGATGGTCTTGATCGGGGCAGTGGTTGCCAGTCAGGCCATTGGCCAGGAGAAGTGGACAAAGATCTTCAATGGCAAAAATATGGACGGTTGGGAGCGAAAGGCGGTCCATGACGGCAATGGTGGAATCTGGGTGGTCGAGAACGGAATGCTTGTCGCCAACCAGGAGCCGGATCACAAGGGGGGCCTGCTTGGAACGACCACCAGGTACTCCGATTTCGAGGTCGAACTCGAGTTCAAGGTCGACAAGCCCGCCGATACGGGGCTCTTCCTGCGGACGCGCGAGGATGGGATGGGTTATCAGATCACGATCGACTATCGTGACGATGGCTTCATCGGCAGCCTCTACGCGCCGGCGGCGGGGGGCTTCATCCAGCAGAATAAGAACTGGACAAAGTATTTCAAGAAGGATGACTGGAATCACCTGCGGGCCCGGATCACCGGGCAGCCAGCCCACGTCACTTCGTGGCTCAATGGCGTGAAGATGATCGACTTCCGCGACAACCGTGACCGTTTCCCGCGCGAGGGTTACATCGGACTGCAGGTCCACGGTGGCGGTGATTCGTGGGGGGATAACAGCCGCGCCCGGTATCGAAATGTCCGGATTCGCGAAGCGAAGGTCGAGTAACCCGGACTCCGGCATCGCTCCGCCGGGGGAGAGACCGGTCACCTCCTGCCCAAGGGGGCCAGGAAGGTCAGTCTCGCCGGCGGAGCGTCGCGATCCACTCTCATTATGAAGAAACCTCTTTCGAGCCGGGTGGTTCTGCCACTCCTGATACTGTTGC
>JBEAVZ010000303.1:0-32519 GCA_041160645.1 Acidobacteriota bacterium | reverse complement strand
GGTCAGCAGCTTCTTTATCTCTACATTTATCTCGTCCTGATATTTCATAATCTACTCTCTGGTAATCGTCTCATCCAAGTTCAGCAACACGCGCGCGACCATGGTCCAGGGCGCGACCTGCTCGAGGTTGACATCGGCCGGCAGCTGAGTCAAATCCGGAGCGGCGACGTAGACCGCGTTCGCCGTCTTTCCCACGAATCCGGGGCGCTGCTGCTCGAGGAATTTGGTCAACTGCTGCAACTCGAAGGTGCTCGGATAACGGCCGGTGCAGAGGCGGAATCCGTAGCTGAGGCGGGCCCGATCGGTCGTCCCGCCCTCCTTCCAGATGCGGAGGGCGAGCGCCTGCGCCGCCTCCATGAAGACCGGATCGTTGAGCGTCGTCAGGGCCTGGAGCGGCGTGTTCGAGCGCGTCCGGCGGGTGCAGGACTGATCGCCATTCGGCATATCGAAGACCAGCAACCCGGGATACGGGACCGAACGCTTCCAGAAGGTGTACATCCCCCGCCGATACTTGTCCTCCCCCGTGCTCTGATTCCAGGTCGCCCCGCCATAGCTGAGGACCAGGACGCCGTCAGGAATTGGCGGAAAGACCGAGGGGCCGCCAATCTTGCGGCTCAGAAGGCCGGAAGTGGCCAGAAAGACGTCGCGGATCAGCTCCGACTCGACCCGCTGACGCGGCATCCGCGCCAACCAGTGATTGGTCGGATCCTTCTCCATCAGGGCCGGCGTGATCCGTGAACTCTGGCGGTAGGTCGCCGAATTGACGATCAGGCGGTGCAGCTGCTTGATGCTCCAGCCGCTCTCCATGAACTCGACCGCCAGCCAGTCGAGCAGTTCCGGATGTGATGGCCGCTCGCAGCGCGTGCCAAAGTCTTCCGGTGTCGAGACGAGACCACCGCCGAAGTACTGCTGCCAGACGCGGTTGACAATGACCCGCGCCGTCAGCGGGTTGCCACGGTCGACGATCCACCTGGCGAGCCCAAGTCGATTCCGGGGCAGATCGGCGGCCATCGCCGGCAGCGCGGCCGGCGTGCCGGCGGAGACCAGCTCGCCGGGTCGCTTCCAGTCTCCCCGCTTGAAGATGCGCGTCTCGCGTGCCTCTTCGCGACTCTTGAGGGTCAGCGTCGTTGAGCCATAGGGCCAGTCTCGCCAGAGCTCAGCGATCCGCTCATTCTCGCTTGCCCACTGACTGACCGTCGTCCGGTAGGCGCTAAAGATCTCCCGCCGCTGCGCGGCCGTGCGCTGCGCCGCCGGAATCGCCAGAATCCGCCGCACGCTGAGCGGCACCGGATCGGCCACGGGCGCCGCCTGATCGGTCACCGCGAGACGAAATCGACCAATGTTGATCTTCTCCTGCTGCTTCTGAACCAGCGAGATTGTCAGGCTTCCACCAGCTTCAATTTCGAGCGGCTGCTTGAGCACAAAGACCGCTTTGCGATCCTGGTTGCGCAATCCCGGACCGGCGTCGATATCCCACGCCGTGCTCGTATCACCATCAATCGTATTCTTGATCGGAAAGAGGAGCCGGGAGAAGTCGGCCGTCGCCTCCGCAAATGGCAGCTTCTGGCCATTCACTTCCAGCACCACCTCCGACAGGTAGAGCCCACCGGTGGTCGAACGCCCCGGCCCATTGAAGGGCAGCGTCGCGTCGGTCATCAGCTCCAGCCGCAACCCGGTGATCTTCTTCAAGGGGCTCTTGGCCTGAATCACATAGACGTTCTTGGTCGAATTGTCCCCCTTGGGAATCCAGGAGAAGTCCGGCAGTCGATCGAACTTGGTCCCGAAAGAGGCAAAGATGCTCCCCTCGCGGAGAATCGACCACTGACCATCGAGCGGCTTCACCTGGGCCTCCCAGGCAGCGAGGCGCTGTTCAAGATCCGGAGTCGCGGCAACCAGCTCGTCCTCGACGGAGGCAATCTTCGTGCGGATCTCCGCGCGCTGCTTCTCGATCTTCGCCTCCGGAATCTCGATCTCCGGCTCGTCGTCCTGGTTGAGGAACGCGTAGAACTTGAAGTACTCCTCCTGGAGGATCGGATCGAACTTGTGGTTGTGGCACTGGGCGCAATTGACAGAGAGCCCGAGCCAGGTCTTGCCGATCGCATCGACCCGGTCGATCAACCCCTCGACCCGGAACTGCTCGGGATCGACTCCACCCTCCTCATTGCGCATCGAATTGCGGAGGAAGCCGGTCGCCACCAGTTGCGCCGGGGTTGGCGCGGGGAGCAGATCGCCGGCCAGCTGGTCGATCGTCATCTGGTTGAAGGGGATGTCCTTGTTGAAGGCGTTGATCACCCAGTCGCGGTAGGGCCAGATCGAGCGCGGGAGATCCTTCTCGAAGCCATTCGTGTCGGCATAGCGCGCCGCATCGAGCCACCAGCGGCCCCAGCGCTCACCGTAGTGGGGCGAGGCGAGCAGCCGGTCGACCAGTTTTTCATAGGCGTCGGGCGAGCGGTCGGCGAGAAACTGATCGATCTCCTGAATCGTCGGGGGAAGCCCGGTCAGATCGAGGCTGAGCCGACGGACGAGCGTCGTCTTTGCCGCCGCCGCTGAGGGCGTCAGGCCCTGCTTCTCGATGGCGGCAAGGATGAACCGATCGATCGGCGTGCGGCCCCAGGCCTCGTCCTTGACGGCTGGCAGCGCCGGACGAACCGGCGGAATGAAGGCCCAGTGGGTGGTTGGATCGGCTTTTGAACCAGATGGCTGGTCGGCACGCGAGGTGCGAAGGGAGAGTCCTCCGACAACCATGACGACCAGCAGACAGACGAGCAGCTTGAATCTCTTCGCCATAGTGAATCTCTGTTCTCAAGTTAAGGTGTGGGTTCCCTTATTACAATGATGACAGAGATTTTATAAGCGGTTTAATGAATAATCGCAAGGACAATGATCATTCGTCTTTGTTCAACATTGGATCGTTTCAATTGTCAGTAGTTGGATAGTAACACTTCACGGTTAAATCCTTGCCAAAACCTTGGAAAAACATATTTACGATCAATTCAAGCTGTGATTTAAGGCTCTCTCTTGCATTTTTCTTGAATCGTAAGACATTGGCCTGCTGGTTTTCCGTTGCTTCATCTAAAGCTTCTCTCTCGTATTCCGGAGCTCCATCGGAAAGGTTAAAACCTGATGAAGCTTTGATTAAGCGAGAGTTGGCCCTATCCTGTTCAATAGTCTCAATAAGATCAGGCATCTCAATAATAATTTCTTTGTTCACATTATCATATCTGATTGAGCTTCTATTTATTTTGTATAGTGGGAGCTCATACTTTGCGGTGGCAGCAAGCAGCTGCGTCATCGAAACCGTACCAGCGCCTCTTTCATCGTTCGCAGTTCCGACTGATAGAAAGTATTGTTCAAAATTCAGAGATTTAGTTTTGTCAGCAAATCTATTTAGCAGGATTTCAGTCATTTCCTGTTCAGATTTTGTAACCGATATAACACCTGCCGGGGTCGACATGATCTCAAATAATTTGAATGATAACGAAAATGCTAGCAAGACTAAGAAAAAATTCACTATAATGCTGAAGATTGCAATGACTTTCCAACCCTTTGACAACATACTGTAGCCTCCCATTTCAACGTTAGATAGTTAATCGATTCGACGAGTCAACGATAACTGTCATTATTTGTACTAGTCGAAAATGCGTATTTGGCCAAAAAAGTAGTCCAGCAGTTCAGCATTTTTGCAATTTTACTAAACCTGCTCAAAGATCAGTTTAAAGATTATATGACCCGACGCCAGACGACCCAGAGTGCACTTCCCTTCAACCTCGACGAGGTGCTCTCGGCCCTGCGTGAAGAGCCGGAGGGGCTCTCGGTGCGCGATCTCGCGGAGCTACTCGATCTCGACCGGGCCGCGCAGAAGCCGCTCACCCAGATCCTCAATCAGCTGCAAGGAACAGGCTTGCTGCGCCGCTATGGCCAGGACTACCGGCTCGTCCGGAACCGGCGGGTCATGCTCGGGCGGATCCGGCAGCGCCGGCGCAAGATGATCCACTTTCTGCCCGAGGAGCCGACTGAGCGGGTCGCCGGGCGGATCCGGGTCGACGCCGAGGATCTGCAGGGGGCCTTCGATGGAGATCGGGTCGTCGCCACGATCTCGCGCCGCGACCGTGACGGAGACCGCTTCGCGCGGGTCGAGATGATTGTCGCCCGGGCCTCGTTGCGAATCACCGGCCGACTGCACCATAGCCTCGGAGGCTTCCGCGCGTCGTGGGTCGAGTCACTCGATGAGAAGTTCCCGTTCGATATCGATCTGGAGGATGAGGAGAGGCCGCCCTATGAAGACGGCTGGGTCGTCGTCGTCGAGGTGACCAATTACCCGGCCGGAAAGCGCCTGCCGCGCGGGAAGATCGTCGAAGCCCTCGGTTCGTCGAGTGCGACACCGGGGATGGACATCGAGATCGTCATCCGCAAGCACGATCTGCCGCACGTCTTCCCGGCGGAGGTCCTGGCCGAGACGGCCATCGTCTCGCCGGTGGTTACCCCGGAACAGATCGCCGGACGGCTCGACCTGCGCGACGTCCCAACGGTGACGATCGATGGCGAGACCGCCCGCGATTTCGACGATGCGATCAGCCTCCGCCGTCTCGACACTGGCGACTTTGAGCTGGGCGTCCACATCGCTGATGTCAGCTACTATGTCCGTGCCGACACGCCGCTCGACCACGAAGCCCGTCTGCGGGGCACCTCGGTCTATTTCCCGGAACGGGCAATCCCGATGCTGCCGGAGGCCCTCTCGAATGGCATCTGCTCGCTCAACCCCCAGGTCGACCGCCTGGCCTTGTCGGCTATCTGCGTGATCGATCGACAGGGGCAGGTGAAGAGCTACCAGATCCACGAGAGTGTCATTCGGAGTGATGAGCGGATGACCTATACGGCGGTCAACCATCTGCTGCAACGTGACGATCCGCATCTGGCCATGCGCTATGCCGATCAGCTCGAACTCTTCCGAACCATGGAGGAGCTGGCCAGGATTCTGATCGGGATGCGGGGAAGACGGGGAGCGATCGACTTCAACCTGCCGGAATCGGTCTTTGAGTTTGATGATGAGGGACGGGTCGCCGGGGTGATGAAGGCCGAGAGGAACATTGCCCACCGGATCATCGAAGAGTTCATGCTGCTCGCCAACGAAACGGTCGCCGGCCATCTCGAAAAACTCGGCATTCCGACGGTCTACCGGATCCACGAAAAGCCGGAACCGCAGCGGGTCTGGGAGTTTGCCGAGCTGGCGCGGGCCTATGGTCACAAGTTTCCGGCCGCGGATGTCAGCTCCCACGACTACCAGCAGCTCTCGAAGCGACTCGAAGGTCGCCCGGAGGAGCGCGTCCTCGCCTACGCGATGCTGCGCTCACTCCAGCGTGCCCGCTACGCCGCCGACAACGAGGGCCATTTTGGTCTGGCGGCCCCGGTCTACACCCACTTTACCTCGCCGATCCGCCGCTACCCTGACCTGCTCGTCCACCGGATTCTGCGCGGCCTGCTCCGACAATCGACGGAGTGGGGAGACTCGACCAAAGCCTTTGCGCTGAAGGAGAATCAGCGACGGGTCCCGCAACCAATCAGCCGGGCCGATCTTCAGCTCATGGCTGTCGAGGCCAGTGAACGGGAGCGGGCGGCAGATGCGGCGGAGATGGAGATCGACGAGTGGAGAAAGGCCGTCTTTATGGCCGAGCGGGTGGGGGATGAGTTCGGGGGACTGATCATTCAGGTCCGCGAGTTCGGACTTTTTGTCGAACTGGAGGAGTTCTTTATCGAGGGGCTCGTCTCAGTCAACAGCCTCATCGACGACTTCTACCGTTACGACGAACGGACCCACACCCTTACCGGACGGACGGGCAAGCGACGTTACCGGCTTGGCGACCGGGTGCGGGTGCGGGTCGACCGGGTCGATGCCGATCGGCACCTGATCGACTTCTCGATCGTCGGGAATCAGCCGGCCAGGAATGGTTTCCGGAAGGGATCCGGGCGGCGGAATGGTTGATCGAATATCGCGGGGACCAGCGGCTACTTCAAGACCCGTCCGTCCTGGTTCATCCGCAGCAGATGCCGGTCGATCTTCTCGACATAGGTGAGCGTCTCGCCGTGGCGCCAATTTCTGACCTCCGGGGCAATGACGCGGATACTGTTCCAGGCGGTGTGGTTGAGGTTCTTGGTGCGCGCGACCTCCTGCGCACGGAGCAGGGTCATCCGACCGGCATTGTAACTGCCAAACATGAAATAACGGCGATCGTCGGGCAGGCTCTGGTTACCCCACTGGTTCCAGAGCCTGGCGTCATAGTAGATGCCAGCAGCAATGTTCCACTCCGGATCATCGATCGAGACAAACTCCGGATTCTTTGACTGAATCTCACTGAAGGTTCGGGGCATCAACTGCATAAGGCCGCGTGCCCCGACCCAGCTTCTCGCCTTCATGCTGAGGTTGCTCTCGGCCATGGCCTGCGCCTTGAAGATCCGCCAGTCGTATCCCGGACCAAAAAATCTCTTTGAATACTTGCGGAATGTCTGATCGTAACGATCGGTTACCGTTTCAGCAAAGACCGGAGTGAGCCAACTCGTGAGGAACAGCAGACAGACCATTCTGAGGATGGTGAAGGCACTCTTCTTCATCAGTTCAAGGCTCCTCCAATGATGATGGCAATCGAGATGAAGAGCGCCGCGACAAAGATGGCGACCGCGACATTTCCATTCCGCAGTTCAACCGAGAAATCGACCTGCGGCATGAGGTGATCAATCACGCGGTAGGACACATACATCAGCACAACACCAAGAACCGCATAGACGAAATTCAAGACAATGATACTGAGATCCATTGGCTCCTCCTGTTCGACCGATTTATTGTATGCAACACAAAAGATGATGGCCTGGTGAAAGTTAGCACGATGCGGCTCTGAATTCCAAGAATAATTTGTGGGGTAAAGATGGCGAGTGCTTTGGCGCGGGCGGTCGTTGTCTAAATCGGCAACTTCAAGATGATCACGACGGGAGAGGTGGAGTCTCGGTCAGGGGAGTGGGAGAAGAGTGGGCGGATGGGCCAGTCGCTTCCACCCCGGCGCCGTGGGAACCGCAGTTCCCCGGCGCCGGGTGAAGTGGACGTAGTGGCCGCCGCCTGATCCTGGCCAGGAGATTAACCGAGGGCGCGCCCCCGATCGTCAACCAATGGGTCGCGC
Organism: Acidobacteriota bacterium; assembly: GCA_041160645.1. GTDB lineage: Bacteria > Acidobacteriota > Blastocatellia > RBC074 > RBC074 > CAIOZW01. Next base: position 25,353 of record JBEAVZ010000303.1, on the reverse strand, counting down.
TGGTCAGTCGCTCTGGCGGTTGAGCGCCCGGAGGGCCGCCTGGACCCGGGCCAGGGTGACCTCGAGGGTGCTGTCGGCGGGGATATCTTCGGCGACGCGGGTGGCCCGATCGTAGAACTCGACCTTGCCCTCCTTGAGCTTCTTCGGCCCAATCCGGATCTGGAATGGGAACCCGACCAGATCGGCGTCGTTCAGCTTGACCCCGGCGCGTTCATCACGGTCATCATAGAGAACCTCGATCCCCGCGGCTCGCAGCCCCTCATAGAGCTGTTCCGCGAGTTTTCGAACCTCCTCATCCTTCAGATTGAGCGGACTGAGGATGACCTGGAACGGGGCGATCGAGATCGGAAAGATGATGCCGGCGTCGTCGTGGTTGCGCTCGATCGCCGCGGCGAGAATGCGCTCGACCCCGATCCCGTAGCAGCCCATGATGATCGGCGTCTCTTTGCCATCGGCATTGAGCACGCTGGCACCCATCGCGACCGAATACTTGGTTCCGAGCTTGAAGATGTGACCAACCTCGAGCGCCTTGGCAACGTGCAGCGCCCCGTCGCACTTCGGACAGGTCTCCCCTTCGACCACATTCCGCAACTCAGCCCAGGCGGTAGGCTGCAGGTCACGTTCAACCGAGACCCCGCGGAGGTGATGATCATCTTCGTTGGCCCCGGTCGTCATATTCTGACGGCCACGGAGCGACTCATCGACGATGATCAACGGCCCCTTGACGCCAACGGCGCCCAGACTGCCCGGATGGGCCCCGAGCAGATCGACGATCTCCTCCGGATGGGCCGCGCGGAGATTGACCAGCTCCCAGCCATCCCGGTTGACCAGGCGCGCCGCCGCATTGGAGAGCTTGGCGTCATTGACCGAGTGGTCGCCACGGAGCAGCGCCATGACCGGGGTGTTTCGCGCGTCATCCCCCTTGGCGGCGACAGCGATGAAGACAAGCGTCTTGATCTGCCGATCCGCAGTCGCGCCCCCCGGGAACCTGACCAGATCATCGATCGTCCGCACCCCTGGGGTCGCGAACTTCTCGACCTCCGCCGCGGCAGGACCATCATCGACGACCGCGATGCGCGAAGTCGCCTTCTCGAGATTGGCCGCGTAGTGGCACTGCGGACAGCTGACGACGAGATCCTCACCGGCATCGGTGTAGACCATGAACTCATTGGAGGCCGATCCGCCCATCGCTCCGCTATCGGCGTCGACGATGACGAAATCGAGTCCACAGCGCGAGAAGATCCGGCAGTAGGCCTCGCGCTGGGCCTCGAAGGAACGATCGAGCCCGGCCTGATCGACATCAAAAGAATAGGCGTCCTTCATCGTAAACTGCCGCACCCGCAGGAGCCCCGACTTGGGACGCGCCTCATCACGAAACTTGGTCTGGATCTGGTACCAGACCTGCGGCAACTGCTTGTACGAACGCAACTCCCGCCGGGCAATGTCGGTCATGACCTCTTCGTGGGTCATCCCCAGACACATCTCGGCCCCTTTGCGATCCTTGAGGCGAAACATATTCTGGCCCATGAGCGTCCAGCGACCACTCTCCTGCCACAGCTCGGCCGGATTGAGCGCGGTCAGGAAGAACTCCTGCGCGCCAACCGCCGTCATCTCCTCGCGGATGATATTGGAGATTCGCAGAACTGCCCGCTGCGCCGTCGGGAGATAGGAGTAGAGTCCGGCGCTCAGCTGCCGGACCATACCAGCCCGCAGCAGGAGCTTGTGACTGATGACCTCGGCATCCGCCGGGACTTCACGCAAGGTAGGGATAAAATATGTCGACCAACGCATGGTTTTCTAACTTTCTGACCTTTCCATTTTTTTCGCGAGGGCGATCAGCGATAGCCCGCAGGGAGGCCCAATCAGGCGCTCCAGCTTCAGCACCGGCACCAGCAGATTGACCAGTCTCGTCTGATCCTCTGGCAGGTAGTCGCGCTTGAAGATCCTTCCATTGACCAGCCACGGGATGACGGCGGTGATATTGAAAAATTTGATACTGGTCACTTCGAAATCGGCCTGCTTGAGCAGTTTGAGGAGCGGGTCCTTCGAATAGCGTCGGAAGTGGCCAACCGCCTCGTCAAACTTGCCGTAGAGGACCTGGTGGGCCGGGACGAGCAGCGCAAGATAGCCGCCGGGACGAATGACCCGCCGCATCTCCCGCAAAGCGCCCAGATCGTCCTCAATGTGCTCGAGCACGTTCAGACAGACGACCGAATCGAACTGCCGCTCGACATACTCCGGCGGCGCCGCCCGGTTGAGATCAAATTCGCCCACCTCGATACGCGGATTGGCCTCGTAGAGTCGACCCAAATGCTCCCGGTAGGCTGGCAGACCATCGGTCGCCACCACCTGCCGGTCCTCCTGCGCCAGAAACCGCGTGATGTTGCCCGTCCCGGAGCCGACTTCGAGGACTCGCCGCCCCAGAACCTGTTCGATCTCCTCGTAGATCCAACCATTGTAGCGATCATGATCCGCAAACTGGTTGAGTGAGACGGTCATCGAGGCATGTTCCTGAACCATAGAGTTTCCCTGGGAGATAATTAGTAATGTCTGGTCAGCGTGCTCAACCGGCACAAATTCGGATAGTGCCCCTGTTCATACGGTAAAGTCAACACCAGCGAACGATTGACCTTCCGCAACGGTATCCGGAAGGCAGGGCAATCACATTATGAACCCGCCTGACAGGCAGGGGATGGCCGGCAGGAAAACGGGACTTATCGGACTGATAAGTCCAATCGGATTTATTCGCAAATCGATCGTCATCGTTGTACAGGTCTTACCGGTCCTACTTGTCCTACCGGTCCTACCGGTCCCATCGGTCAGGGCGGCTGAATCTTAAAACGTGCCAGGTCACTACAGTGGCAAAGGCCCCGGCTCGATCGGTGATCGAGCGGGGCCAGGTTGGCGGCAGCAGCTTGCCGACGGTCGGCTTAGGGTCTTCCACTCTCCAGGAAAGCCTTCAATTTGCGGGAGCGCGAGGGATGACGAAGCTTGCGCAGGGCTTTTGCCTCGATCTGGCGAATGCGCTCGCGGGTCACGGCAAAGTGCTGGCCAACCTCCTCCAGCGTATGTTCACTGCCATTCGGTCCGAGACCGAAACGCATCTTGATGACCTTCTCTTCACGCGGAGTGAGAGTCTTCAGAACCTCCTCGGTGATCTCGCGGAGATTGATATTAATGACCGCTTCCGAGGGGTTCTGGATCGTCTTATCCTCGATAAAGTCGCCAAGATGGGAATCTTCCTCCTCCCCGATCGGGGTCTCGAGGGAGATCGGCTCCTGGGCGATCTTCAGAACCTTCCGCACCTTCGATGCGGGTATGTCCATTTTACGCGCAATCTCCTCGCTCGTTGGCTCGCGGCCAAGCTCTTGAACAAGGGCGCGCGAGGTGCGAATGAGCTTATTGATCGTCTCGATCATGTGGACCGGAATACGAATCGTCCGGGCCTGGTCGGCAATGGCGCGGGTGATCGCCTGCCGAATCCACCAGGTCGCGTAGGTGGAGAACTTGTATCCGCGGCGATATTCGAACTTATCGACCGCCTTCATCAGTCCGATGTTCCCTTCCTGGATCAGGTCGAGGAACTGCAGTCCGCGATTGGTATACTTCTTGGCGATGGAGACCACCAGTCGCAGGTTGGCCTCGACCAGCTCTTTCTTGGCCTGCTGGGCCTCAGACTCGCCGGTGATGACATTCTGGACGGCCCGCTTGATCTCCGCGCCAGGCTGGCGGTACTGCTCCTCGTACTGAACGAGCATCCGCTTCGCGGCGCGCAGCTTCTTTTCCAGCTCTTTGATCTCCTCGGGGGAACGCTTACGCTCGATCGCGCGCTGGAGACGATCGATCTCCCGCTCGTTGGTCCGGACCTCATCCCGAGCCCTCCGCATCGCGCCAACCAGTCGCTCTTCGATCCGCGGTGTAAACTCGAGCAGCCGGACGAGCTGTGAAAGTTCGATCCGCTGCCGGGCCAGTTTACGACGCATCTTGAACAGTTTGGTCGAGCGCTTTGGCTCAGCGAGAAACTTCTCGTACTGGCCCTGGGCCTTCTTGAACGACTTCCCAATCTCGGCGATCGTCTCGACCGTATAGTTGTGATACTCGAGGATCTTCTCTTCGGTGATCCCCTCCTGCTCGTTGAAGGTGACCACTTCACGAATCGGGAGTTCACCGGCGGCCAGCTCGTGACCGATCCGAATCAGCTCCTGAATCGCCACCGGTGATCGGGAGATCGACTTCTGGGCGCGGATCTTGCCACGCTCGATCCGCTTGGCGATAGCCACCTCTCCCTCACGGGTCAGCAGCGGGACGACGCCCATCTCACGCAGGTAGAGGCGGACCGGGTCGTTCGTCTTGTCGAGCGTGCCCGGAGAGAGATCGAGTTCGAGATCCTCCTCCGGTACATCCTCGAGCTTCTTATCGCCAGCGCCAGCGGCAGCGGTCTCGAGAAACTTCTCGTCCGTGTCGCTGATCGAGATCCCTTCCCCGCTCAATGTTGCAAAGATGTCTTCTATATCGTCGGGAGAGACCAGCCCCTCGGGTAGCTCCTGGTTGATATCGTCATAGGTCAGGAAAGCCTTGTCCTTTCCCAGGTCGAGAAGCTTTTGCACATCGTCAGTATATTTCTCGTCCAATTTGATCACCCCTTTCACCGGCCCTTCGATTATCGGGAGGGACAGCGCGTCTGAGTACAGAACTAATATTACATTATATATCTACGCCCGGAAGTTGCCGATAGGTTCCGGGATATATCGATTTTTTATTACATTATCGCAAAGCGGCCCGCACCGGGCGACGGTTACCGGCTCGACCATTTCGTCAACTCACGCTCCAGTTTGGCCAGTTCAAACTTGCGCCGGTGGAGCTGGTCGAGGGCCGTCTGATCCTGGCGGCGTTCCGCCTGATTGATCTCCATCTGGAGCGCGGCCTGCTGCTCGATAAGTCGATCACAACGGAGTCCGTGGAGGCTCTCGTAAGCCTTCCGCTTTCGTTCGTTGATCGTCTCCGGGGTCATCTCCGGGAGAATGTCGGGCGACTTGGCCGCCACGACCTCCGGGAGGAGGCAGGGATCATTCCCGCTCAACAATTCCGGCAGCAACTCCCGGGTCAGATCCTCATCATCGACCGCCTCGGTCAGGGCCGTCCAGGTCGGCTCGACGCCCTGCTGCTGCATCTCGATCAGGACTTCAAAGAGACGGGCCGTGCGAAGCCCCCGGTAGTCGTCCTCATCGAGGGCGGCGAGGACGGCGCGGCGGGTCTCCGGATCGGCCAGAATCAGCTCGAGAAGTGTCCGTTCCGCCCGCTTGACGCTCAGAGTGGCGACCCGGACCTGGTCACGTATCCGGTCCTGGCGGGTCTCGACCGCTTTCCGAAACTCTTCGCGAATGAGCCGGCTGTCGATGCGCAACCGGTCAGCGATCCTCCCAACGTACTCAATCTGCTCGATCCGGTCGCGAACCAGACGCAGGTACGGGAGAATGTCATTAATTGTTTCGACTTTCCCCCCCGGGGTGGTCTGGTCATGCGCCCGGATCGCCTGCTCGACGATATAGTCCAGAAAACGGCTCGATGAGCGGAGGAGGTTGAGGTAGGCCTCCCCCCCATACTTGCCGACATACTCGTCCGGATCGAGGTTTTCAGGCAGCGTGAGCACGTTGACCTTGAAGCCATTGGCGAGCAGAACCTCGAGGCTGCGGCGGGTCGCCGCCACTCCGGCCGAATCCGGATCGAAATTGACAATGATCTGGCGAACATAGCGACCAAGGAGCCGGACCTGATGTTCGGTCAGCGCGGTGCCGAGACTGGCGACAAGGTTGCGCACCCCGGCCTGGTACGGGACCAGAAAGTCGAGATACCCCTCAACGAGAATAGCGTATCCGCGCTGGCGCATCGCCTCGCGGGCCTGGTAGAGGCCGAAGAGATGCTGGCCCTTGGTGTAGAGGGACGTCTCGGGCGAGTTGAGATACTTGGGCTCGCCCTCGCCAATGATGCGCCCTCCAAAGGCGATGATCCGTCCCTGGGCATCGGTGATCGGAAAGATCAGGCGGCTCCGGAAGCGATCATAGAACCCGCTGCCATTGTCCCGAAGGGTGACCAGACCGCTGGCCTCGATCTGGTGACGGGCCGCGCCCATCTGGCGAAGATGATTGCCGAGAGCTTCCCAGCTCTGTGGGGCGTAGCCGAGCCGGAAACGGGCCCGGGTCTCCTCAGTCAGGCCGCGCCGGTTGAGGTATTCAAGCCCCCGGCGCCCCTCGGCCGTAGTCGTCAGCGTCTGTTCAAAGAACTCCGTCGCCCATTTGTTGAGCTGGAGCAGGTCGGCGCGGCGCCGATCTGCCTCTCCCTGCTCACGGGAACTCTCAAACTCCGGGATGGGGATCCCCATCTTGGCGGCCACCGTGGTGACGGCTTCCGGGAAAGGACTGCCTTCAATCTCCATGACGAAGGTGAAGACGTCTCCCGCCTTGCCGCATCCAAAACACTTGAAGAACTGCTTGGCGCCGTTGACACTGAAACTGGGCGACTTTTCGCTGTGAAAGGGGCAGCAGGCCCAGTGGTTTGCCCCACGTTTCTTCAGCGAGACGTAATCGGAGACGATCCGCACGATATCGGCCTGCTGCCGAACTTCGTCACTGAAACCGCGGGGAATGCGCATCACTTCTTCAACTCGACAATGGTCGCCCCCTGCCCTCCTTCGCCAGGATCGGCCGGGTAGAATTTGCTGACGTGGGGGTGACTGGCCAGCAGATCGGCTATGGCCCGCTTCAGCGCCCCCATGCCTACACCATGGACGATGCGCAGGCGATCGTAGTTGTCCAGCCAGGCCGCATCAAGAAATTTGTCAGCGGCGTGGACGGCCGCGTCGACCGTCTGGCCGATCACATTGAGCTCGCTTCCGGGGACCGACTTGCTCTCGTTGAGTGAAACGGAGACTCCCTTGGGCAGGCCAACCGAGAGCTTCTGCTCGCGGGCCGTCGGCACGTTGGGGTTGAGAAGCAGCAGGTCAGCCGGCTTTTCGCGAAAGCGGAGAGCGCCAACCTGGACAACCACCTCGTGCTGCCCGACCGATTCGACGAGGCCTTCCCGGTCGAGGGCGAGGAGGCGGACCCGGTCGCCAACGCGCAGTTCACGGGGTGGCGGCAGCGACTCGCCAACCGGCTCCGCCGCGACCGGCGTGGTCTCGTCCGCAGCGGGGGCGACATACTTCTGGTGCATCTCGCGGGCGACCGTGCTGGCCTGGGTCTTCAGTTCGACGGTCCGCCGCTCGACCTCCCGCTTCAGGCGGCGCTGCTCGGCGGCGTCCTCGATCTGCGCCGTCAGCCGTTCGGCCCGGACGGTGAAGTCGTCGACAACTTTGCGGAGCTCCTCTCGAAACTCCCGCTCCCGCTCCCGGTCACGCTTCGCAAAGTCGTTCTCGAGCCGGGCATACTTGGCAGCGACCGCCGCCCGCTCCTCCTCGAGCGCGGCGAGATTCTGGAGGTTCTCATCGAACTGCTCCTTGAGCCGGCGCAGATACTCGGCCGCTTCGGCGCTGGCCGTCAGGACTTTCCGGGCAGCCAGTTCAGTGATGCCGGCGGGGAGGCCAAAACGGCGGGCAATCTCGATCCCCGATGAGGCTCCGGCAAGGCCGGTCAGCAGGCGGTAGGTTGGTTTGAGCGTCCGCTCGTCAAACTCGACGCTCGCGTTGATCACGCCCGGAGTGTTGGTCGCATAGACCTTCAGCCCACTGTAATGGGTCGTGACGATGATATGGGCCCCGCGCGAACGGAAATAGTCGACCATGGCCACGGCCAGCGCCGACCCCTCCTCCGGGTCGGTTCCCGTCCCAACCTCATCGAGCAGGATCAGCGCCGGTGGCTCGAGGTGGTCGCTGATGGCGCGGATATTCTGAATGTGGGCGGTAAAGGTCGAGAGATTGGCGGCAATCGACTGCTGGTCTCCGATATCGGTCAGCACCTGGCGAAAGACCGGCAGATCGGCCTCGGTCGCCGGCACGTGGAGTCCGGCCTGGGCCATCATCGAGAGCAGTCCGGCCGTCTTCAGCACGACCGTCTTGCCGCCGGCATTGGGACCACTCACGACCATGACCCGCCGCGCCGCATCCATCTCAAAGGTGATCGGGACCACTCGGCCCCCACTGCGGCGCAGGCTCTCCTCGAGCAGCGGATGGCGCGCCTCACGGAGAATGAACCGCCCTTCGGAATTGATCCGCGGCTCGAGCGCGTCCTGATCGATCGCCAGCCGGGCCCGCGCGGAGATGAGGTCGATCAGGCCGATCGCCTCGCCCATGGCAAGGATGGCGTCACGCTCCTCGCGCAACTCGCCGGTGATCTTGAAGAGGACCTTGACGATCTCCGCCTGCTCGAGCTCTCGCAACCGGACCAACTCATTGTTCTGGTTGATCGTCTCGAGCGGTTCGATAAAGGCCGTCTGGCCGGATGAAGACATGCCGTGCACGACCCCGGTCACCGCGCCACGATTGTCATTGCGGATTGGAATGACATAACGATCGTTGCGAATCGTGATGAACTCATCCTGCAGCGCGTGGGCCTCGTCGGCCCGCTTGAGGATCGATTCGAGCGATTTATGGATCTGGGTTCGCAGACGCGCCATCTGGAAACGGACTTCGCGCAGCTCGGCGCTCGCAAAGTCCTCAACCTCCCCGGTCGGGGAGATCCGCCCCCGGAGCCGCTGGTAGAGGGGACGCAGATTGGGCAATGGCTCGGTGATCTCGCCAAAGAGGGGGAATCGCGCCAGCTCGTCGTGAAATGTCTCGCGAAGTCCGGTGGCGACGGAGATGGTCCGGAGAAGATTGAGGATCTCGAATGGCTCAAGATTGATGTCGGCGACATTGAGCTTGGCCAGCGCCGGACGTGGATCGGGCAGATCGTGGAGATCGAGCGCCGTGCCCTGGCGGAGATAGGCAACACCTTCACTGGTGCGCCGCAATTCGCGCTCAATCAGGTCCGGTCGGTCGAGAATGTTCAGATCCTCAACGAGGGACGCGCCCAGTGGGGTCCTGATTCGCTGCAGGAGCAGCCCCTTGAGCTGATCGAATTCAAGGGTCTGAATCGAATTTTGCATGATTCCTGCCATTAAACTGTGCTTGTCAACTGGAGAGTGATCCGCTCTGCTGCCACCAGCCCCCGGCGGCCACCAGGATCTGACCACCGGCGCCCTGCCCCGAACCGACGATCGCCACTGATCACCCACCTGCTCATCGGCACTGAACGCAATCTATTCTTGATTTGACGTAAACAATGGAGAATAGCCCTGGAAGCGATCCGTGTCAATCATTTTTTACCTGCACCTTCTGGAGACCCGGGTCACGCGGAGGCGACCGCGTCACAACACTTCTTGAATTTGCGGCCGGAGCCGCATGGGCAGGGATCGTTCCGACCGACCCGGACCGGTGAAGCCGCCGCGGACGACGGCTGGGGCTGACGCGGATAGTCAGGGGAGAGGCGCGGATCGGGATAGAAGTGGGCCAGCGGGGGCGGAAAGGGCGCGGATCCGATCCAGTGACGCCCGGTCTCTTCGAGCTCCTCGAGGCGGGCGTGTGGGTCCGGACTGTTCCAGATCTGCTGCCGGAAGGCAATCGCCTCGGGAGTGTGGAAGTCGAGGAGTGGCCGCTCAAAGAAGCGCCGGATCCGCCCGGGAGTAGCCGTCTGGAGCAGCTCGCGCAGGGCGCCGGCCCGTCCGATATCGACAACGCCGCGCCGATAGGCAGCGCGAACCGCCTCGTGGCTCCGCTCACGGTTGAGCATGAGTGGGCAATCGATGATTGAGGTGATCAGGTCGGCATCGTCTTCGGTCGGGTCGACCAGCAGAGCGTGGAGGAAGTCGAGCACCCGCCCACGGGTGGCCGGATGATAGTGGCCAATAAAGGTCAGCGCGCGGACGGCCTGGAGCCGCGCCTCAGTGTAGTCGGAGCCATCACGATGGCCACCGCGGTGCTCATTGACGAGGGCGATCAATGGCTCGATGGCCGGCTCTCCAAAACAGGAGAAGAGATCGGCCCAGCGGTCGAGGAGCCAGTCGTAATCGGCAAAACAAGCGACCAGAACGCGCGAGACCAGCGCGGGAATAATCTCCGGATCGCCGCGCCGGGCGAGGATGCTCACCACGTGAAGCTCGATCCAGAAGTCCCCCCCCTGCCCCTCGTACCAGTAATCGTCGTTGAGGAGTATCTCGCGCAGACGGGGCAATGGCTCATCACCGCGCCGCACGATCTCATCGAGATGCTCCGTGGTGACACGATCCTCCTCGGTAAAGAGAAGGTCGATCAGGGCGGGGGTGGTGAGTGACCGATAGTCTGACATGGCGCCTCGCGTGAGGGGGATGAACCTGACGCCCCCCTTAAATATCCAGATTCTTCACATCGAGCGCATTGTCCTCAATGAAGCGCCGGCGCGGCTCGACCTGGTCGCCCATGAGTACCGTAAAGATATTGTCGGTCGCAATCGCGTCATCGATCCGCACCTGGAGAAGCGTCCGCTTCTCCGGATCCATGGTCGTCTCCCAGAGCTGCTCGGGGTTCATCTCACCCAGCCCCTTGTAGCGCTGGATGGTCAGATCCTTCTTCGCCGCGGCGAGGATATGCTCGAGCAGTTCATTGTGGGTCGAAACCTCTGTCTCGCTGTTCGAGGTCTTGATGACATAGGGTGGATTGCCAAGCACCGCAAGGTGCTTGAAGATCTCGACGGCGCGTTGAAATTCGACGTGGGTCGCCAGCTCCCAGTTGAAGACGACCATCGAGCCACTCTCCCGGTCGCGGATCTCGACCTCGTGAAGGCCGTGCTCCTCGTCGGAGGTCAGCTCGGTCAGGTAGCCTGCGTCCGCAAAGACCTTCTCGACCTTGCCGAGCAGATCGGCCTTGGCGAAGACATCGTGCAGCTTCCGCCCCTCTTTCTGGAGGAGTCCCTGCGGGCCGGCCAGCGCATTGAAGAGCAGGTCGAGGATCCGCCGGTCACCCAGCCGGCGCTCCAATTTATGAAAGTACCCGTTCAACTCGACCATCTTGTCGAGCAGCCCGGTCAACTCTCTCCCCGAGATGACCTCGCTGCCCTTCTTCACCCGCACCTGAACGTCCTGGGTCGCCTTCTTCATCAGGTAGGCGTTCATCTCCCGTTCGTCCTTGATGTATTGCTCTGACTTGCCCTTCTTGACCTTAAAGAGGGGCGGCTGGGCGATGTAGACGTAGCTGCGCACCTCGCCATCCTCGGTCTTATGCTCGAGAAGCTGTGGCATCTGGCGGTAGAAGAAGGTCAGGAGCAGGGTCCGGATGTGGCTGCCATCGACATCGGCGTCGGTCATGAGAATGACCTTGTGGTAACGCAGTTTCTGGATATCGAAGTCGTCTTTACCAATCCCGCAGCCAAGCGCGGTAATGAGGGTCTTGATCTCGCTGTGCGAGAGCATCTTGTCAAAGCGGGCCTTCTCGACGTTGAGAATCTTGCCTTTCAGCGGCAGGATTGCCTGGGTGCGCCGGTCGCGCCCCTGCTTGGCCGAGCCGCCGGCCGAGTCACCCTCGACAATGTAGATCTCACAGACAGCCGGATCCTTCTCGGCGCAGTCGGCCAGCTTCCCGGGCAGGTTGAGCGAGTTGAGGGCGCCCTTGCGGACGATCTCGCGCGCCTTGCGCGCCGCTTCACGGGCCCGCGCCGCCTCGACCGACTTGCCGACGATCGACTTCGCCGCCTGCGGATGCTCCTCAAAGAAGGTGCTCAGTTTTTCATAGACAAATGAACTGACCGGCCCCTGGACATCCGAATTGAGCTTGCCCTTCGTCTGCCCCTCGAACTGGGGCTGCGGAAGCTTGACGGCGATCACGGCGACCAGCCCTTCCCGCACATCGTCGCCCGAGAGCTGCCCCTTGAAGTCTTTGATCAGCCCGGACGACTGGGCATAACTGTTGATCACCCGCGTCAGCGCCGACCGGAAACCCGACAGATGGGTCCCGCCATCCACCGTATTAATGTTGTTGGCGAAGGAGAAGACCTTCTCGTCATAGGCGTCATTGTACTGGAGGGCGATCTCGATGGTCAGAGTGTCTTCGGGGCCATTCGAGCCGGCCACCTTTTCACAGTAGATTGGTTTGGGATGGAGGGTGTTCTTGTTCTTGTTGAGGTGCTTGACGAACTCGGCAATGCCTCCCTCATAGAGGAACTCGTGCTTCCGCTCGATCTCCGCGCGCTCATCGGTGATAGTGATCGTCACGCCCTTGTTGAGAAAAGCCTTCTCGCGCAGCCTCTCCGAGAGACGGTCGAAGGAGAACTCGGTGGTCGTAAAGATCTCCCCGTCCGGCTTGAAGGTGATCTTGGTTCCGCGGCGTTTGGAGGTGCCGGTCTTGGTCAGCTTGGTGGCCGGAATCCCGCGCTGGTACTCCTGCTCATAGACCCCGCCATCGCGGCGAATCTCCATGCGCACCCACTCGGAGAGGAAGTTGACGCAGGAGGCGCCCACGCCGTGCAATCCACCGGAGACCTTGTAGGCGTTGCTGTCGAACTTGCCTCCCGCGTGGAGGACGGTCATGACGACCTCGGCTGCCGGACGCTTCTCGGTCGGGTGCATATCGACCGGGATGCCGCGCCCGTTATCCTCGACGGTGATCGAGTTGTCGAGATGGATGCGCACATCGATCGTGTCGCAGTAGCCAGCCAGAGCCTCGTCGATCGAATTGTCGACAATCTCATAGACGAGGTGGTGAAGCCCCAGATCGCCCGTCGAACCAATATACATCGCCGGTCGCTTGCGCACCGCATCCCGGCCCTCGAGCACCGTAATCGCGGCGGCGCCGTACTGATCCTTGCCCTTCGTCGACTCACTCATAATGGTATTCCTGCGCTCCTCAACTGTTGACCGATGTGGTCCCGGTCTTCTGAATCAAACCAGCGGTCCGGCCGGTGGAAGTGTCTCGACGATCCGCCCTGCATCCACCTCGAGCAGCGTGGCTCGGTTGCGGTAACTGTCCGCAAGTGACCTTTTTGAAGTGGAGACAATGGTTTGTGATCGGTTCGCCAGATAGTCCAACAAAATTTCGATCCTGGTGCGGTCGAGTTCGGCATCGAGGTCGTCAATCAGAAAAATCGGATACTCCTCAAAAGTCTTATAGTACACATTGAGCTGGGCCAGATCAAGAATGAGCAGCGCGCTCCGCTGCTGACCGGAGCTGCCGAACCGCGAGATCTCCCGTCCGTCACTGAGCACTTCGAGGTCGTCGCGATGCGGACCAACCAGCGCATAGCCGGTCGCCAGCTCATTGGGAAGGCGCAAGGCGAGCCTTTCGCGAAGGAGCTCGGCATAGTTTCCGGTGTCGCCCCGCCCCTCGAGGGAGGAGCGGTAGCGGATGCGAATCTCCTCGGCGCGGAAGAGCGTCGGGTTGATCTCGGCCTGCAGGCGGGCGACATAGTCGAGGCGCGCCTGGTGAATCGCCGTCCCGAGCGTGAGCAGCTGGTCATTCCACGGTTCGATCTGTGGCCGCGCCGCGAGCGGATTGGCCGACTCGGCCGCCTGGCGAAGAAGGGCGTTCTTCTGTTTGAGCACCCGATTGTAGTCGGTCAACGTCCCGAGATAGGCCGGGTGGATGGAGAAGATTCCGCGATCGAGAAAGCGGCGCCGCGCCTCGGGCGCGCCGCGGACCACCTCCATCTCATCGGCCGTGAAGGCGATCACGACCAGATTGCCCAGGTAGCGGGTCGTCACTTCGCGCTTGCCGTTGAGAAAGGTCTGCTTGGCGGAGGGCTGGAGAAGCAGCTGCAGCTCTTTGACGAGCGTTCCGCGACAGACCGCGCCGCGGAGGAGCGCCTCCTTTGCGCCATACTCGATCGCCTCGCGGGGCGCCGTGGTGCGGAACGACCTGGTCAGGGCGAGCAGGCTGATCGCCTCGAGCCAGCTCGTCTTCCCCTGGGCATTGGCCCCATGAAGGATATTGAGGCCGGCGGTGAATTCTGCCACCCCACTGAGATTCCGAAATCCGGTCGCCGCTAGCCAGGTCAGGTTCATAAGGCTGCATTGTAGCATAAGGGGCGGGACGATCAGCGTGACCAGCTGCGCCGATTGAAAATCGCGCGCCGATCCGCTAAATTTCAGAACTGATGAGATCAGAACGGCGTCAATTCATTGTCGGCGCACTGGCCCTCGCCAGTCCGCTCCCCCTTACCCCGGTCAGCGCCGGGCCAAAGACCGTCGCCGTCCGGGGGAATATCATCTGCCTGACCGAGGAGCTGGCCCGACTCTATGAGGTCATTCCCGATTGTGACGATCGCGGCCACCTCTACGCCGTCAGAACCGCCGCTGGCGAGACCTACCCCCTCCTTCCCGTCGATGCCGCCGCGGCCGTCTGGATGGATGAACGCTACCGCCAGCGCGAGCTCAATGTCGTTGCCCGGATCTTCCCCCAGGGTCCCCATCTCGAGGTCATCAAATACCAGTCATTCAAGGACGGGCAACTCCACGACCTCGACTACTTCTGCGATGTCTGCATGATATCGACCCACAAACCCGGCCCCTGCGAATGCTGCCAGGACCCGGTCGTCTTCCGTGAACGCCCGGCCAGCCAACCGATCCTTCCCCGGTAATCCCGGAACCGCCATTTCTTTACCTTTTCAACACAAATTCTCCACAAAATCGAACCTGACAAACCTGTCAGGATTAGTTCGAGTGTGGTAATCTTCGGTCTTCTTGGAACAGCAGCGACAGAATAGTGAGTACGATGAAGATCACGGCACAGGAAGAGTATGGTTTGCGTTGTATCCTCCAGCTGGCGCGGGAGGAAAGCAACCTCGAGCTGGGCGGAGCGATGCAGGTTCGGGACATCGCCGAGCGCGAGGGGTTGTCGGTTGCCTATGTCGAGAAGATCCTCTGGACACTGAGCCGCCGGGGGATCGTCGAGAGCGTCCGGGGGCCGAAAGGTGGATACCGGCTCCTGCGCCCATCGGCGGAGATCTCGATCGGCGAGGTGATGCGCATCCTTGGCGGCATGCCCTCCCAGGAGGAGATCTGCGCGCAGTTCACGGGAAATCAGGAGACCTGCGTCCACCACGGCGACTGTGGTCTGCGCCCGGTCTGGGTGAGCATTACCGATTTCGTTCACAGTGTCTTTGATAAGATACCGATCACGACCCTGCTCAACCAGGGTTTGGATATTCAGTACGTGCAGATGGGGAGCCGCACCGGCCCGACCATCAGCCGCTAGAGTTGGTCAGACGATGCAGAGAAGGAATTACAGAGTATGAGCAGCAGTATTGAGGCGCTTGCCAATCGGGAATACAAGTATGGTTTTGTGACCGACATCGAGTCCGAGACGATTCCGCGCGGCCTGAACGAGGATATCGTCCGGTTGATCTCGGCGAAGAAGAACGAACCGGAATGGTTGCTGGAGTGGAGGCTGAAGGCCTTTCGCCACTGGCAGACGATGACCGAACCGGTCTGGGCCAATGTCAGCTATCCGAAGATCGACTACCAGGACATCATCTACTATTCGGCGCCAAAGCCAAAGGAGAAGAAGAAGAGCCTCGACGAGGTCGATCCGGAGCTGCTCGACACATTTGAGAAGCTCGGCATTCCGCTCCACGAGCAGAAGATGCTCGCCAACGTGGCCGTCGACGCGATCTTCGACAGCGTCTCGGTCGCGACCACCTTCAAGGAGAAGCTGGCCAAGGAGGGGGTGATCTTCTGCTCCTTCTCGGAGGCTGTCCACGAGTATCCGGAGCTGATCAAGAAGTACCTTGGTTCGGTCGTCCCCTACACCGACAACTATTTCGCGGCGCTCAACTCGGCGGTCTTCTCGGACGGCTCATTCTGCTTCATTCCCAAAGGCGTCCGGAGTCCGATGGAGCTCTCCTCCTACTTCCGCATCAACAACTCCGAGTCGGGGCAGTTTGAGCGGACCCTGATCGTCGCCGAGGAGAGCAGCTACGTCAGCTACCTCGAGGGCTGCACGGCCCCCAAATTTGACAAGAATCAGCTCCACGCGGCGGTGGTCGAACTGGTCGCCCTCGACAACGCGGAGATCAAGTATTCGACCGTCCAGAACTGGTACGCCGGCGATGAAGAGGGGCGCGGCGGGATCTACAATTTCGTGACCAAGCGCGGCAAGTGCGCCGGGGTCAACTCGAAGATCTCCTGGACCCAGGTCGAGACCGGTTCGGCGATCACCTGGAAGTATCCGAGCTGCATTCTGCTTGGCGACAATTCGATCGGCGAGTTCTACTCGGTCGCGTTGACCAACCATATGCAGCAGGCCGACACGGGAACGAAGATGATCCACGTTGGGCGCAACACCAAGAGCCGCATCATCTCGAAGGGCATCTCGGCCGGCCGCTCCAACAACAGCTATCGCGGACTGGTGAAGATCAATCCGAAGGCGGACAACGCCCGGAACTACTCCCAGTGCGACTCGCTCCTGATCGGAACAAAGTGCGGAGCCAACACCTTCCCCTACATCGAGGTCGGCAACAACACCTCGCGGGTCGAGCATGAGGCTTCGACCTCCAAGATCTCCGAGGAGCAGATCTTCTATTTCAATCAGCGCGGCATCTCGACCGAGGATGCCGTCAATATGATCATCAATGGATTCTGCAAGGAGGTCTTTCGCGAGCTGCCCATGGAGTTTGCCGTCGAAGCGACCCGCCTGCTGGGTCTGAAACTTGAAGGAAGCGTAGGATAGAGACTGATGAGCGACAAGATTACCGAGATTGAAGCGATCCTGCCGCCGGTGCCTGCACCGGCCGGGACTTATGTTCACGCCGTACGCACGGGAAACCTCCTCTACCTCGCCGGGAAGGGCGCCGACGCCGCGGGCAAAGTGGGGGCGGACTACACGCTCGAAGAGGGCTACCGCTTCGCCCGCGAGACGGGCATGATCCTGCTGGCCGTCCTGAAGCAGGAGCTGGGGACGCTGCGCCGGGTAAAGCGGATCGTCAAGGTCCTCGGAATGGTCAACGCGACCCCCGACTTTGCGGAGCACCCCTCGGTGATCAACGGCTGCTCGGATCTCTTCGTCGAGGTCTTCGGCGAGGCTGGACGGCACGCCCGCTCGGCGGTGGGCATGGGCTCGCTGCCCCACCACATCCCGGTCGAGATCGAGGTGATCGTCGAGATTACCGACTGATGGGTGTGATCCCGAGATCGCCAGAGTCAGGGAAGTAAACGGCCCGGGCTCTGGCATACAAAGACGATTTGGCAAAGGTTATTGGAGACAGATGAGCGGGGGGAGAACCCCCGCCGCCAGCACCGCCCGCGGAGTCGGGGGGCCAGCAACTGACCAGGGTTGGTGAGGAGGGAGTCGATAGTGCTTGAGATTCGTAATTTGCATGCCGCGATTGACGGCAAAGAGATCCTGAAAGGATTGACGCTGACGGTGAAGGCCGGGGAGATTCATGCGATCATGGGCCCGAACGGTTCCGGAAAGAGCACCCTTGCCAAGGTTCTCGCCGGCCATCCGTCGTATGAGGTGACGAGTGGCGAGGTGCTCTACCAGGGAGAGAACCTGCTTGAGCTGGCCCCGGATGAGCGGGCCCGCGCCGGGGTCTTCCTCGCCTTCCAGTATCCAATCGAGATTCCGGGCGTGAGCAACGCCAACTTTCTGCGGATGGCCTACAATGAGAAGGCGAAGCACGAAGGTGGTGAAGAGCTCGATCCGCTTGAATTCGACGATCTTCTGAAAGAGAAGATGAAGATTGTCGAGATGGACCAGAGCTTCATCAACCGGGCCGTCAATGAGGGTTTCTCGGGTGGCGAGAAGAAGCGGAACGAGATCCTGCAGATGGCCGTGCTCAACCCGCATCTCGCCGTGCTCGATGAGACCGATTCGGGACTCGACATCGATGCGCTGCGGGTGGTGGCCAATGGCGTCAACAAGCTGGCCTCGAAGGAGAACGCGATCATTCTGGTCACCCATTACCAGCGGCTGCTCGACTATATTCAGCCCGACTTCGTGCATGTCCTCTACAAGGGACGGATCGTCAAATCCGGGGGCAAGGAGCTCGCCCTCGAGCTCGAGACCCGTGGCTACGACTGGATCCGTTCCGCGGTCAACGCCGCTTAGTGGGGATCAACCTATGGCTCAAGTTGCAAGAGAAAAAGAGAACTATTCCGCCGCCTGTCGCGCCTTCACCAAAACTCGTTCGGGGATCGACCAGCCCTGGCTGACCGCGCTCCGCGAGAAGGCGATCGAGTCGTTTCAGGGACTGTCGTTCCCGACGACGCGTGATGAGGAGTGGAAATACACCAATGTCGCCCCGGTGCTCCGGACGCAGTTTCGCCAGATGCTCGATCTCGATCTGAGTGGAGTCACGGCGAAGCGGCTTGAATCACTGACCTTTCCGGAGGCGAACGGGAGCCGGCTGGTCTTCGTCAATGGCATCTATGCGGCGGAGCTCTCGAGTACGAGCGATCTGCCAGCCGGAGTTCTGGTGTGCAATCTCGCCGAGCTCACGCCTGGCAATCCGGCGTCGCCAACCGATCGGCTGGGAAGCCTTGCCAACTACGAGCAGGACGCCTTCACGGCCCTCAACACGGCGCTGATCGGCGATGGCGCGGCGGTCTTTCTGCCGCGTGGTCAGGCGATTGAGCAACCGATACACCTGCTCTTCCTGACCGCGGCGTCGGAGCAGATCGTCGCCTATCCGCGGGTGCTGATCGTTGCCGAGGAGGGCGCGGTGGCGACGATCGTCGAGAGTTACGCCTCGCCGCTCAGCGATGTCTACTTCAACAACGCGGTAACCGAGGTGATCGTCAACGCCGGCGCCTCCCTCGACCATTACCGCCTCCAGCAGGAGAGTGAGCGGGCCTTTCACATCGGCACCACCAAGGTGCGTCAGGAACGTGGCAGCCGCTATCGCTCACTGGCCATCAGCCTCGGTGCGGACATCTGTCGGCACACGCTCGATGTTGAACACCGGGCGGAACAGATCGAGACGGTGATCGACGGACTCTATGTGGTGACCGGCAATCAGCACGTCGACAACCATACCTCGATCGACCATGCCCATCCGCACTGTCAGAGTTCGCAGCTCTACAAAGGAATTCTCGATGGACGGGCGCGGGCAGTCTTCAACGGGAAGGTACTGGTGCGGGAAGGGGCGTTGTTGACCGATGCCCGGCAGCTCAACAAGAACCTGCTCCTCGCGAGTACGACGACGGTCGACACCAAACCACAGCTCGAAATCCTCGCCGATGACGTCAAGTGCTCGCACGGCGCAACCGTCGGACAGCTGGAGGATGACGAGATCTTCTACCTGGCCAGCCGCGGGATCTCTCCGGAGCGGGCGCGTGCGCTGCTCACCTTCGGTTTTGCCGAAGAGCTGATCGGACGGATTGGCCTCGAATCGGTCCGCACCCGGCTCGATCGGGCTGTTCTTGATAAACTTCACCAGAGTCTGGAGGTTGAGTAAGACCATGGTCGCGCCCGGCGAATTGCATTCACCCCATAGTTCACCCGCCACCTTCGATGTCGAGCGGATCCGGCGGGATTTTCCAATCCTCACGACCCAGGTCAAGGGCCGTCCGCTGGTCTACCTTGACAGCGCGGCGACTGCCCAGCGGCCACAGGTGGTAATCGATGCGGTCAACCGGTTCTACACCGAACAGAACGCCAACGTCCACCGCGGCGTGCACTACCTCAGCGAGGTGGCGACCCGCGAATTCGATGGGGCGCGAGTCAAGGTTCAGCATTTTCTCAATGCGGCCGAGTCGCACGAGATCATTCTCACCCACGGCGTGACCGAGAGCATCAATCTGGTCGCCAACAGTTATGGATCAAAGTTCATCGGGGCCGGGGATGAGATCCTTCTGACAATGATGGAGCATCACTCGAACATCGTGCCGTGGCAGTTGCTGGCGGAACGAACCGGGGCGAAGGTGCGGGTGATCCCGATCAATGAACGGGGCGAGGTACTGCTCGAAGAGTACGAGAAGATGCTCAACCCGCGGGTGAAGATCGTCGGGGTAGTCCACATCTCGAACGCGCTCGGGACGATCAATCCGGTCAAACAGATGATCGAGCTTGCCCATCGCCACGGGATCCCGGTGCTCGTCGATGGGGCCCAGGCGACGCCCCACCTGAAGGTCGACGTCCAGGAGCTCGACTGCGACTTCTACGCCTTCTCGGGCCATAAACTGTGTGGGCCGACCGGGGTTGGCGTCCTCTATGGCAAGACCAGCTGGCTCGAGGCCATGCCGCCCTTCCTCGGCGGCGGCGACATGATCCTCTCGGTCAGCTTCGAGAAGACAACCTTCAATAGTCTCCCCTACAAGTTTGAGGCAGGCACCCCCGACATCGCCGGGGTGATTGGTCTCGGCGCGGCGATCGACTATCTCCACCGGACGCGGCTCGATCGGATTGCCGCCTATGAGAAGGAGCTGCTCGATTACGCCACGGAGCAGGTTGGCGCCCTCTCCGGCATCAAACTGATTGGAACTGCCGCTGAGAAGGCGGGAGTGCTCTCGTTCGTCATCGACGAGATCCATCCCCACGACATTGGAACGATCCTCGACCAGGAGGGGGTCGCCATCCGTGCCGGCCATCACTGCGCCCAGCCAGCGCTGAAGTTCTTTGGCGTCCCGGCCACCGCCCGCGCCTCCTTTGCCTTTTACAACACCAGGGCCGAAGTGGACGCGCTGGTCGCGGCGATCGACAAGGTCAAGCAGGTCTTCGAGATTTGAGAATACGATGTCAGAGACTAATGAGCTTTATCAGCAGGTAATTCTGGATCACAACCGCAAGCCGCGCAACTACAAGGTTCTCGAGCACCCAAGCCGTGAGCAGATGGGCCACAATCCCCTCTGTGGCGATGAGCTGACGGTCTACCTCGAACTGGAGGGCGACCTGATCAAGGACATCTCCTTCCAGGGAAGCGGCTGCGCCATCTCGAAAGCCTCGGCATCAATGATGACGGTGGCGGTCAAGGGAAAGACTCTCGCGGAGGCGGAGACTATTTTTCAGGAGTTTCACCGGATGGTTAAGGGTGAACTCGATCCGGAGACGTCACCAAACCACCTCGGCCGGCTGACGATCCTCGCCGGGGTTCGTGAATTTCCGGCGCGGGTCAAATGCGCCAGCCTCTCCTGGCACACTCTGCACGCCGCCCTCGAGGGCCAGGCCGATCCCCTGCTGATTCAGGAGTAGGCGCGGCCGCGGCTCAGAGGAGGCCCAGTGACTGAAGTTTGGCAACCATCGTCTCCTTCGGAACGGCCCCGGTGAGACGGCCGATCTCGAGCCCCTTCTCGAAGATGATCATGGTCGGGATACTCGAGACACGAAACCGCGCCGCCGTCTCCGGATTCTCATCGACATTTAGTTTGCCCACCCGCACCCGTCCGGCGAGGTCGCTCGCCAACTCTTCGATGAACGGGCCAATCATCAGACAGGGGCCACACCACCCCGCCCAGAAATCGATAAAGACCGGAATCTCAGCCATCCCGACCACTTGATCGAAGTTGGCATCGGTGACCTTGACCGGTTGGGAAGATTGGTTCCTGAGCTTGAGGATGGTCCGGCACTGTCCGCAGACGGGCGCCCGCCCACTTCGCAGACGATCGTGACTGACCCGGTTCAGCGATCCACACTGTGGACACCGCACAATATCTGAATCCATCGGCTCCTCCCTTCATCGTCCACCACGACAATTTTAAAGATAGTACCTGATCACCCACTCGGCCGTACAGAGTGGCTTTTCGCTCGCTTCCCCCTCGATCCTCACCGACCAGACGAGCTGCACGTAGCTGGAATCCCTCTCCAGCTGGCTGAGGGTAATGCTGGCGCGAATTCGCGACCCGGCCCTGACCGGAGAGATGAAGCGAACCCGGTTGAGTCCGTAATTGACAGCGAGGCGCGGAGGAGTAGCCAGACGGATTGCTTCACCGACCAGACTCGACAGAAGGGAGAGGGTAAGAAACCCGTGGGCGATCGTCCCGCCGAACGGCGACTCGACGGCGGCGCGTTCGACATCGGTATGGATCCACTGCCGATCCCCGGTGGCCGCCGCGAAGAGGTCGATCTGCTCCTGCGTGATAGTCCGCCACGCTCCCCTCACCAGCTCCGTTCCCAGCCGACTCTCCAGCTCCGCAAAACTTTCGATGATCAGTTCTTCCACCATCCGCCAGACCTCCCGGTTTCATTCAGTAAGCGACTCGGGCACCCCGGAGTGATCGACCGCCCGTAGACCTCCACTGGCCGCCCCCCACCAGCATGAAGACCGGCCACGATGATCGGCGCGGAGATCACGTTTGACACTTACTCTTCCGATGTGTACGCTTCAATTTAACCTATTACACAATGACAGTCTCGTGGAGGTGAGACAGATGAGACACTTTATTCGATTGTTCGCCCTCGCGATCTCTTTCCTGCCTGCCGCAACTATTGCCTATGGCCAGAACTCTTCCCTCTCCGGACCGTGGGAGATCAACATGAACACCCCGGGCGGAGTACGAACCTACAAGGCCACTTTCGTCATCAACGGCGAGCAGCTGACCGGCGAGGTCGAGCGCAGCACCGGCAACCTGCCCCTCAAGGGCACGATCAAGGGATCGGCCATCGAGTTCTCGTACACCGTCAACTACCAGGGCAACCCGGTCGAGATCACCATGGCTGGCCGGATCGATGGTCAGACCGCCGGCGGCACCGTCAGCTTCAATGGCAACCCTGCCGAGGAGTGGAGTGGCCGGCGAATTGGCGGCGAGGCCGTGAAGAGCGCCCGGATCGATTTGAGCGGCACCTGGAACCTCGAGGTCGAGACGGGTCAGGGCTCCGGTCGGCCAACCCTGACCATCAAACAGTCCGGGGAGACCATCAGCGGCACCTACCAGGGCATGCTCGGTGAAGCGCCGCTCAGCGGCACCATCAAGGATGACAAGTTCGAGATCTCCTTCCAGGCGAGCGGACAGCTGGAAGGCAAGGTGGTCTACCAGGGCACTACGAATGGCCAAACCATGCAGGGCAAGGTCACCCTGGCCAATGTTGGCGAGGGAACCTTTACCGGTCGCAAAAAGAGCTGAGCGGCTGGCTCGCTCGATGATCTCCATTCTCACCGTGACCAGCAGTGGGCGGTAGTCTGGCGGTAACAAAACTCTGAGGAGGTAATTAACAACATGAACAAGACTCTTGGCCGGGTTCTTCTCGGCTGTGCAATGACTCTCATTTTTATCACCGGACTGGTCATCGGCCAGAACAAATATGGGCAGCCCAAGTCGATTGTCCACGTGGTGACGCTGAAGTGGAAAGCCGAGGCCACACCGGAGCAGCGCCAGAAGGCCCTTGACGGAGTCAAGATGATGGCGACCGAGATCCCGGGCATCAAAAATGTCTGGCTGAAGACGCTCAAGGTTCAGGGACCAAGCGCCCAGATGCCGTTCGATTCCGCCTTTGTCATGGAGTTTGTCGATGAGGCCGCCTTCAAGGCCTACGCTACCCATCCGGCCCACAAGAAGTGGGAGGAGATCTACATCCCACTCCGCGACTCGAGCCGTACTCACGATATCACCAACTGATCAAGAGATCTGTGCAGTCATCCGGAGGCCCGCTGATCCTGGCGATCAACCGGGCCTCCCGTCGGTCCCTCTGAGAAGCTTCCATTTATGAACTCCGCCACCGAACAAGCGACCGACAGCGACTGTCCCCCCGTCGATAATTCGGATCCGATCAGGCGAGTCTTTCGGGCCTTCAGTTACCGTGACTTTCGGCTCCTCTGGTTTGGCGCCTTCACCTCCAGTTCTGGGACGTGGCTCCAGGAGACGGCGCTCAACTGGTTGCTGCTGCAACTGACCAACGATCCGTTCTACCTTGGACTGAATGCCTTTCTGAGCACCGCGCCGATTCTGCTCTTCACCCTCTTCGGTGGCGTTCTCGCCGACCGCATCGATCGGCGCAGAATCCTTCTCATCTCCCAGTGGGCCCAGCTGACCTTTGCCTGCACGCTCGCCGTGCTGGCCCTCCTCAAGCTTCCGGCCCCGCTGCTCGTCTCATCGGCGCTGCTCATCTCGTTCCTGACCGGTTGCGTGCAGGCTTTTGGCGGGCCGGCCTACCAGTCGCTGATCCCCTCACTGGTCGATAAAAAAGATCTGCCCAACGCGATCGCCCTCAACTCGATCCAGTTTCAACTGGCGCGGGTCGTCGGAGCAACTGCCGCGACGATTCCCTTTGTCATCTTCAGCGACCAGATGATCGCCGCCTCGGCCAGTTTTGGGTTGAACGGCCTCTCATTTGTCGCCGTGATCATTGCCCTTATGTCACTCAACGTGACCCACCTGCCGCGCCCGAAGTGTGGCGACATGAAGAGTCAGCTGCGCGAGGGACTCAACTTTGTCTGGCGGCAGGAGGGGTTGCGATCGCTCAATTTTCTGGCTTTTGCGAGCACCTTTCTGGGTCTCCAGATCACGACTTTTCTGGCCTTTTTTGCCCGTGACATCCTGCAGACCGGGGCCAAGGGCAACTCTGTTCTCGCCGCCATCTCCGGCGCCGGAGCGGTGACCGGCGCCCTCATCGTCGCCGGGCTTGGCAACATCCGCAATAAGGGGCGCTATACGCTGCTCGTGCAGATCGGCTTTGGGCTGTCAATCGTCGCCTTCACCCTCTCCCCGTCGGTCTGGCTGGCCTACCCGATGCTCTTCATCGCCAGCATTTTCATGATGTGTGTCTTCTCGCTCATCACCTCGCTCGTCCAGCTGCTGGTCACTGACGATATGCGGGGTCGGGTCATCAGCATCTTTGTCGTCGCCTTCCGCGGAGGCATGCCTCTCGGCAGCCTCGTCACCGGCTTTCTGGCCCACCGCTTTCCCCTCACCTGGGTTATCCTCACCGAGGGGCTGCTGCTGAGCCTGCTCGCCGCCGGCTTCCTCCTCTCACGGTCACAGGTCAAGGAACACTGAGCGCCGGTCGTCGCTCATAAATTTTGATAAAGAAGCGCGGATCGCCGATGCGGACCGATGCATCACCGGCGGCCCCGCAGACCTCAACCAGGCGGTAGCGCTGATCGATGGTCTGGCCGAGGCGCTGGTAGTAGTCTTCTCCGAGGGCCGTCGCCCCAAACTCGCGCATCGGACGGTTGACCAGCAAAATGTAGGGGACCTCCAGCTGGTCGATCGTCGTGATGGCCCGCGTCTCCTCCGCGGGGGTCATCAATCCGGGAATCAGGATCTGGTGACGGAGCGGAGAGCGCCGATCCGCCAGAAAAGGCAGTTCACTCCCCTCCGGAAGAACAACGAGCGGATCCCCGACGCGTGAGCTTCTCGCCACGAAATCGAGCGCCTGGCGCAGAGCCGGACCGGTAGTGGCCGGAGCATAGAAGCTGCCGCGGGGGGTCTCGATCCAGACATTGTAGATTCGGCGGTACCGCGCCACGTTGAGGAGGCTTGTCACCA